>DATKFK010000682.1:0-4360 GCA_035544375.1 Thermoanaerobaculia bacterium | reverse complement strand
GGCTGGGCTCGGCCGGCTCGTCCTCGAACACGATGTGGAAGAACTCGATGGGCCGGATGCCAATCAGCCCGGCGATCTCGAGGATGTGCCGCGCGTGCAGCTCGGACTCGCCGCTCAAGAGCCGCCGCACCTGGTGCGGGCCGCCACCCAGATGCTCGCCGATCTGGGCGCGGTTGCGGCCGGAGAGCTGGATGAGCTTGCCCAACACCTCGCGCATCCGGCGCAGCTGCGCTGCCGACTCGGACATGACGGCATCAGTCTACACCCAATCAATGATGGTCGCCAGCTCCTCATATAAAATCATAGATTGACTGAAAAAGTCATTGCGTGATAGAACCGGGGTTGACGGCGAAATCGGGCAGGCCGGGGCACCGCCTTGCCGCGAACGGCAAACGATGGCGTGGCGCGCGTGCCGGCGGCCCGCACGGACGCCCGGTCGGCGTCGAACCAAGGTCGAATCAAGGAGGAGGCAGTCATGGACCAGGCCAGCATCGAGACCGCGGCCGCCCCGGCACGCACCGGCCGGCGCTCACCGCCGAATGCCTTCCGCTCCGGGTTCCTGGCGCGGCTGGACGCGCAGGAGGACGCCGGCTCGGCGGCGGAAGCGGAGTGCGACGGTCCCTGGCGGGTGGTGGCGGAGGAGCGCCACGGGCAACCCGGCTACTGCGTGGTGCGCGACTGGGAGGACCCGGGGCGAGACGCGCCGCGGGCGTGGTTCCGGGACCGCGAGCTGGCGCTGGTGACCGCGGCCCTGCTGCCGGCCATCGGCAAGGACGCCTGGTTCCAGGTGGCGGCGGAGGGCGGCCCCGAGGGCCACCGGCTGCTGCAGCACGGCGAGGTGGTGGGCTACCTGGCCATCTATGACGACCGGCTGAGCGAGGCGCTGCACATCGCGGAGTGCGTGCTGCGCTCGCCGGTGGCCCTGGCCAACCTGCTGCTGGGGGCGAGCCCGTCGGCGCTGGCGCTGGTCGGCAACATCCTGAGCCGGGAGGTGGGGAGCGGCCGCGGGACGCCGCGGCCATGAGCACCCGCGGCGAGACCGGCACCTGCCTGCGCGTCCTGCGCACCCTGCGCGGCTGGAGCCAGCGCCGGACGGCGGCGGCGGCGGGGGTGCCGGCGACGCGCCTGTCGGACTACGAAACGGGGAAGATCAGCCCGACGGTGGAGCGCCTGGAGGCGATCGTGACGGCGCTCGGCTACACGATGCTGTCGCTCGAGATCGCGCGCCACCTGGTGCGAACGGGGCCGCGAGCGGGGGGAGCGCCGCGGGCGGCGGCACGGCCGGGATCGGCAGGCCGGGTGTTCGACGTCGGCGGCCGCATCGAGGAGATCCAGGGCACGGGCCTGGCGGTGGGGGTCTTCGTGCTGCCGGAGAGGGCGTGCGGCGGCAGCGCCTCCGAAGCGGGAGCGAAGGCGGAACCGCGGTGACGGCAGGGCGCCCGGGGGCGGCGCGGCACCTGGACGCGGCGGCGCTGGCAGGCCTCGGCGGCCGGGAAAGGTCGCTGCTCGCCCACGTGGCGAGCTGCGCGGGCTGCCGGCGCCGGCTGGCGGCGGCGGCGCGCCAGGGCGAGCTCGATTGGACGCCGGACGCCGCGGCGGAGGCCGCCATCCTGCGGTTGCTGCGGGAGCTCGAGAGCGAAGCCGGGCTCGACGGCAGGCTGGCGGCGCTGGCAGGCGAGCGGCGGGAGGCGGCGGCGCGGGTGCGCGAGCTGCTGGACCGTCCCGACAGCTGGGACCGGGCGGGGAGCGAGCCGCGCTATGCCTCGCTCGAGGTCGCCTGGCAGCTGCTCGCGGCGGCGAGGGGCGAGGAACCGGTGCTGGCGCTGCGCTTGATCGACCTGGCAGGGGAGATCGCCCTCGGCCTCGCCGGGAAAGGTGCGGGCGACCCGGGATCACCCCACTGCCGGCAGCTGCTGGTCGAGGTGCGCTGCGCCCGTGCCGAGCGGCTGCTCGACGCCGGAGATCGCGGCGGCGCCGGCCGCGAGCTGCGGCGGGCGGCACGCGGGCTGGCGGCGGACCTGGGGTACGCACGGGCGCTCTACTGCCGGGCGCTCGCCAGGCTGCGGCGCCGGCAGGGGCGCTGGGAAGAGGCGCTGGCGCTCGGCGAACGGGCGGCGGCGCTGCTCGACGATCACGGCAGCGCGCTCGCGGCGGGCGAGGCGCGGATCGAGCTCGGGTGGACGCTCGTCGACGCCGGCGACGCCGAGGAGGCGCCGCCGCTGTTCGAGGAGGCGCTGCCGCTGGTCGAGGGCGCGGGGTCGTGGGCGGTGAGCGGCCGGCTGGGACTGGCGGTCGCGCTGGCGGCGGCGGGCGACCCGGCGGGCGCCGGCCGGCTGCTGGCGGCGGCGGACCGGTTGACCGCGCAAGTGGGCGAGCCGGGGCCGCGGCTGCGGCTGCGCTGGCAGGGCGCGCAGGCGGCCCGCCGCTGCGGCCAGAGCGGCAGCGCGTTGCGGCGCCTGTGCCGGGTGGTGGTGGGCCTGCTGGCGATGGGCGAGGACCGGGACGCGGCCGGCGCGCTGCTCGAGCTGCTGGCGCTGTGCGTGGAGCGGCGGTGGCAGCGGGCCTGCGGCATGGCGGTGGTGCAGGGCGCGCTCGGCGCCCTGTACGAATCGCCGCGCCTCGAACGCCGGGCGCGCGAGGTCATCGCGCTGGTCGACTACACGCTGGCCGACCCCGAGCGGCGGGCCGCGGCCGAGGTCATCGCCAATGCCAGCCGCTACCTGATCGACTCGCGCGACCGGCCGGCGCTGGCGTTTCGGCCGACCCGTGAGGCGGCCCCGCTCGTCCACCTGACCTGGGACGAGCTCGAGCCCCGCATCCGGGGCGACATCTGCGCCGACGTGGGCGTGGCGGAGGAGATCGGACGCCGCCAGGCGAGGGACGTCGAGGCGGCCCTTCAGGACCTGATCGCGTGGCGCTTCGAGGTGCTGCGGCGCGTGCGGATCGAGTTCGCGCCGCGGGGCCGGCGCTAGCCGCCGGCGCCCGGAGGATGGAGCGGTGCGGCGGTGATGCGGCTCGATCCGGAGGCGTGGTCCCGCCGCGTCGAGGCGCTGCTCGAGCGGGTGCGGCCGCAACTCGTGCGCACCCTCAAGAGCTACCGCATCCCGGTTCTGGAGGGCGAGGACCTGGTGCAGGGCGCGCTGCTGGCCCTGGTCACCAAGTGGAGCGAGATCCGGGAACCCGAAAGCTGGCTGGTCGGCGCGTTGCGGCACCAGTGCCGCGTCTACGTGCGCCGGGAGAGTGGGAGGAAGATGGTGCCGGCCGACCGCGACGAGATGGAGCGGCTTGCCGGCGCGGCGCCGAGCGGCGAAGAGAGGATCGACGCGCGCATCGACCTCGAGCGGCTGGCGGGCAGCCTCGAACCTCGGCAGCGGCAGCTGTTGTGGCGGAGTGTCGGGCTGGGCCTCGACGAGAGGGAGCTCGCGCGGGTGCTGGGCGGCGTCAAGCCCGCGTCGCTGGCGCGGGCGCGGCGGCGCGCGATCGGGCGGTTGCGGGGGCTGGTGTTGGGTGGTGGGCTCGGCGGGCGGAAGCCGTGAGCAGAGGCCGCCGGACCGGCGCCGCCTTCGATTCGTGAGGAGGCAATCCTGATGCAGTTGGCCTGCCGGCTAGCCGGTAAGCCGCGTCCAACGGGATGGGCGCGGTGCGCCGGCCTCGACGACGAGGCGCCGAACGACCGAGATCAATGTGTCCGCTTTTTCCCATCTGGTGCAGCTATACATACAACAGCTGTAGTCAAGTCGATGCTGTGGCGGCGCCGCCGCCCTCGAAGGGAGAGACCCTTTGCGATATTGGAATGATTCTGTAGGTGTAGCGCACTTGCTTTAGGCCGGAAGATAGGACATGCTAGCGGTATCGAATCTAGTGAAGAGCGGGGACGAGGGGATGCCCAGCGGACGGACGGTGAGCCGAGCGCAAGACCCGACGGGACCGGCTCATGCCTGACCTCGCTTTGCGAGATTGCCACCGCGACGGCGGCGGCGGTTTTGACGAGGCGCCGCATCAAGGCCGCCACCGGCGACCGGTACGGCCGGCGACGGTTCTTGCCGGCGTGCTGCTGGCGTTGGGAGTGCCCGCGGGCCTCCCGGCACAGACCGTCACCTTACAGGCCAGCGCCGATACCACGATCAAGCTGGGCAGTCCCAACCAGAGCTTCAGCGCTCAGAAGACCCTGGTCCTGAAGGAAGGTGGCAGCCGCGTACTGGTGAATTTCGACCCGGCGGCGATCGCGGCGGCCGTGGGCAGCGGCAGCCTGGCGTCGGCCCAGCTGCAGCTGTACATCGGCACCAACGCGGCCAACTGGGGACCGACCGGCCGCACGGTCGATGCCTACCGCGTCGATGCGGCGTGGGTGGAGCGCGCC
>DATKFK010000681.1:0-4376 GCA_035544375.1 Thermoanaerobaculia bacterium | reverse complement strand
CGCCGCTCCCGTCCCGGCTGCGCGGCGACCGGATGGTGACCGCCGAGGTCGATACGCCTTCGGGGCGCGCCCGCGCCTGGGTGCGTCCGCTGTACGCGGCCGCCGCCAAGGGCGCCGCTGCCGCCGCCGGCGCGGCCGGCGGTCCCGGCGCCTGGGAGGTCATCTACCTGCCCGACGAGAGCCCCCTGGCGGCGATCGAGCGCGCCGCCAACGGGGCGGTGGGGCTGCTGCTGGCGCTGGCCTGCGCGGCGCCTCTGGCGGCGCTCCTGGCGCTGCCCCGCAGCGCCTTCCGGGACCTGTTGCGCCGCACCGTGCGTTCCTACTCGCGCCGCCTGCTGATCGTCTACACCGCCCTGTTGTTGCTGCCGCTGCTCGCCCTCAACGCCCTGCTGGTGCGCTCGATCGAGCTCGACAACGTGCGCCGCCAGGCGACCGCCGGGCAGAACGCGCTGGCCGCCGCCCTACGCCTGCTCGACGACGAGATCCGCGCCGAGCCGATCGGCTACGCGTTCGATCCCGGCACCTTCGACCCCAAGCTCACCAGCATCTCGGAGCTGGTGCGGCGGCCGGTGAATCTCTATGGGCGCAGCCGCCTTTCGGCTTCGAGCGAGCACGCGCTGTTCACCGCCGGCCTGCTGCCGACCCGCCTGCCGGGCCCGGTCTACTCGAGCCTGGCGCTGCGCGACCGCAACCTGTACTCGCTCACCAACCGCGTCGCCGACGTCGAATATCTCGAGCTCTACGCGCCGCTGCGGCTGGCCGGCGACGATCCGGCCGCCGAGCCGCGGCTGTTCGTGTCGCTGCCGCTCCTGGCACAGCAGGAGGAGGGACAGCGGCAGCTCACCCACCTGCGCCGCCACGCCATCCTGGTGACGGCGGCGCTGTTCGCGCTGCTGGCCGCGGTGGGCACGCGCCTGGCGCAGAACTTCACCCGCCCGATCACCCAGCTGGTGGAGGGGACGCGGCGCATCGCCATGGGCGCCCGCTCGCTCGACCTCGCGCCCACCGAGCTCGAGCTCGCCGCCCTGGTGGCGGCGGTCGACGACATGGCGCGGCGCATCGCCGAGGGCCGCGAGGGGCTGCTGCGCGAAAAGCAGGTGGTCGAGCGGGTGGTGCAGAACATCGCCTCGGGGGTGGTGTCGCTCGACCGCGAACGCCGGGTGCTGATGCACAACCGGGTGGCGGCGGAGCTGCTGGGAGTGGCGGTGGGGCAGAGCCTCGAGCGGCTGGTCGCCCGCGTGGAGCGGCTGGCGCCGGTCGCCGCCTTCCTGCGCTCGGCGGGTGGGGAGATGGCGCGCGCCACGGTGCGGCTCGGCGGCGCCGCCGCCGCCGCCGGCGAGCGCGAGTGGTCCCTGGTCTGGGTGCCTCTCCCGGGGCAGGGGGAGCCGTTTGCCCTGCTGGTGGTCGAGGACGTCACCGAGGAGCTGCGCGGCCAGCGGTTGCTCGCCTGGGCGGCGATGGCGCGCATGATCGCGCACGAGATCAAGAACCCGCTGACCCCGATCCGGCTCTCGGCCGAGCACATGCGCGAGGTCTACCAGCGCGACCCCGAGCACTTCGCCGGGGTGTTCGAGCGCTGCACCGCCAACATCCTCACCCAGGTCGAGGAGCTGCGCTCGATCGCCTCCGAGTTCTCGACCTACAGCGCCATCCCGCGCATCGATCCGCGTCCCGGCGACCTGGCCGCCGCCGTCGCCGGGCTGGTGGAAGGCTACCGGGCCGCACCGCCGCGCGGCGTCCGCGTCGAGCTGGTGACTCCGAGCGGGCCGCTCGAGGCGCGCTTCGACGCCAAGCTGCTGCTGCGGGCGGTGCGCAACCTGATCGAGAACGCGCTGCGCGCCAGCGCCGGCGGCGGGCGGGTGGTGGTGCGGGTCGAGCGCGCGGCCGAAGGTCCCGCCGGCCCGGCGGCGCGCATCGCCGTGCTCGACTCCGGTCCCGGCGTGCCGCCCGACCTGCTGCCGCGCATCTTCGATCCCTACTTCTCGACCCACGACACCGGGACCGGCCTCGGCCTGCCGATCGCCCGGCGCATCGCCGAGGAGCACGGCGGCGACATCGCCGCCCGCAACCGTCCCGAGGGGGGCCTCGAAGCGGTGATCACCATCCCCTGCGAGCCGGCGGCGCCGGCCGTGCCGGGCGCGCCTGCCGCGAAGGCCGTCGGTGCGGCCGCCGGCGGCGCCGCTCCCTCTACGGCTCGCCGATCACCGCGAGGGTCGCCTTCCTGATGCACGCGATGAACGGTTTCTGCCCGGCACGCACGGCGGCGGTCACCTCCGGCGGGGCGGTGGCCGGGTCGCCGGACTCGAACGGCGGCTAGGGAGCGTACTGGGCCGCGAGCTGCGCCTGCTGGCACTCGGTGGGTCCGGCGAGGCGGTCAACCAGCTCGAGAGCGAGATCGATCGACGAGGAGACGCCGCCGCCGGTGAAGCGGTTGCCGGAGAACACCCACCGGGGATACCCGGCCGCCACCTTGATGCGCGGGAACAGCGCCAGGTTCTCGCGCTGGCTCCAGTAGGTGGTGGCCTCGCAACCGTCCAGGAGACCGGCGGCCGCGACGATGAAGGCGCCGGTGCAGACCGAGCCGGCAAAGCGGGCAGCCTGCCCGGCCTCCCGCACGAACTCGACGAAGACGCGGTCCTGCATCGTCTTCGCGACATCCTCGCCGCCGCCGGGCACGAACAGGATGTCGATCGGCCCCGGATCGTCGAAGCGCCGGCCCGGCTGCACCTGCACGTCCTCCGAGGTCGTCACCGGGTCAAGGCTGGGCGCCAGCCAGACGGACTTGAACCCGGCTGCCACCCAGGACGAGAAGATCTGGGTCGCGCCGGCGAAGTCGAGCAGGGTGCAACCGGTATACAGGGGAAAACCCACGGTCCAGCTATCTCTCGGAGACATCCGTCCCTCCCACTTGGAACCGAGCCCCAACCCATTGCATTAGCTTGGATCCCGGGCCTTCGTCTGCCCGCTCAGCCGGCGCTGGCCACGACGATCACACCGATCCCGAGAGCAGGCGCCTCCGCAAGCCGGGCATCCGCGGTGATGAGCGCGGAATGCAGCCGGCTCGCAAGAGCGACATAGAGCGCGTCGCGCAAAGCCAGGTTGTGGCGTAACTCCCATGCGGTGCCGAGGAGCGGCTGCAAATTGAAGCGAACGAAGGGAGCGCGCGCCAACTCGGTCAAGATCGGCTGCACGAGTCTTTCAGCCAGCTCTCCGGCACGTGCCAAGCGGCCCAGTGCCGAGAGCACCTCGGCATCGAAATGGGCCGGGACCGCGACCTGGTGAGTCCGCAGAGCGGCTTCGGCCCGCCGGCCGGCGGCAGTCCGCAAGAGCAGCTCGACGGCGGCCGAGGCGTCAAGAACGACCGTGGACATCGACAAGCGCCGTGTCCTCCGCCTGGCGGGCCTGCTCGAGCGCCTCGGAAGAGGGGGTCGAGGTTGCAATCGGCGTGAGCTGCCGCAGACCGTCGAGCCACTCTTCCAGGGTCGGTTGCCCGCAGTGCTCCTGCAAGACCTCGAGAGCGTACTGGCGCAGGCTCAAGCCGCGCGCTGCCGCCCGACGTTGCAAGACTTGATGGATCGCGTCAGGCAGATCGCGAATTTGAAGGTGCACAGGCATGCAGCCACGATAGCAGTCCGGGCACGTGCATGCAAGTTGCATGCGCCCGGCAAGATGACGGTCTACCGTGCGGGGCCGGGCGTGGGGCCGCCGGGGACGAGGACCACCACCAGCCGCTTCGGGCCGTGCACCCCGTAGGCGAGCGTCTGCTCGATGTCGGCGGTCTTGCTGGGGCCCGAGATCACCAGGGCGTTGCGCGGGATGGAGCGCGCCCAGGCGAGCTCGCGGACGGCCTGCCACAAGGTGTCCCAGAGGCGCGCCGGGTCCAGCAGCACGAGGTGGATGGGCGGCACCAGCGAGAGCAGGCGCGGCTCCTCGGGCGAGGGACAGAGGACGAGGCCGCCGGTCTCGGCGATGCCGCCGAGACAGCAGGTGATCCCGGCGTCCACGGACGAGAAAAGCGACGCCTTGATCTCCTCGACCGGCCGGTCGTAGAGGACGAGAGAGGGGCCGTCGCCGCCCGCGCAGGCCGCGGCGAGCGGCGCGGCGAGCGGGCTGCCGGCGCCGGCCATGAGGCTTCGCGCTCCGGCGGCGCGGAGGAAATCCCTGACCACCTCCGGCCAGGTGGCCGCCGTCGCTTCGACGAACTCGGCCTTGACCGCCTCCATGCAGCGGCGCAGGCGTGCCAGGCGCTCCGCCGGCGGCCAGGTCTTGGCGGCGAAGAACGCCTCGGCGGCGGGCGCCGCCCCGGCCCCGGCGTGCTCCGCCGCGGGTCCGGCAGCCGCGGCGTGGGCCGGCGCAGGCCCGGCAACCACGGCGCG
>DATKFK010000680.1:0-2281 GCA_035544375.1 Thermoanaerobaculia bacterium | reverse complement strand
CCGCTCCTCGACGATGTCGGGGCATCGCCTGCGTCGCGGCGCCTGGCATCCGGCCCCGCGGCGCTCGCAACGCGGCGCACGGGCTTTTTCAGCAGCCTGCTAGCTAGGCTCGCTAGCAGCTGATCGGTCCGGCTTCAATGGGGTGCTCCGGTTGCGCCCGGGACCGGCCACAGGACGCTGCGGTCGATCTCGGCGAGGCTCGTGCGCCCGCACAGGGCCATGGCGGCCAGCAGCTCGGTGCGCAGCATGTTCAGGACGCTGGCGACTCCCTCGGCGCCGGCGGCGGCCAGGCCCCACAGGTAGGGCCTGCCGACCAGCACGGCGCGGGCGCCCAGCGCCAGCGCCTTGATCACGTCGGTGCCGCGCCGGATGCCGCCGTCCAGGAGGACCGGCATCCGGCCGTCCACCACCTCGACGACTCCCGGCAGGGCCTCGATCGTCGCCGGCGTGGTGTCGAGGTTGCGCGCGCCGTGGTTGGAGACGATGATCCCGGCCACGCCGTGCTCGACCGCCAGCGCCGCGTCCTCGGGGGCCGTGATGCCCTTGAGCAGGATGGGCACCTTGGCGAAGCCGCGGATCCAGTCGATGCCTTCCCAGGTCAGCGTCGCGTCCAGCACCTCGCTGTAGACGCCGCTCTCTTCGATGTGGACGGACGTCGCTCCCCTGCACCCCCTGAGGTTGGCGCGGTCCAGCCCCGGCGCGAGCTCGAAGCGGTCGCGCACCTCGCGCCGGCGCGTGCCCAGGATCGGCGTGTCGACGGTGATGCAGATCGCCTTGCAGCCCGCCGCCTCGACCCGTTGCACCAGGTCGCGGGTGAAGGCCCGGTCCGATTGCACGTACAGCTGGAACCAGAGCGGCCCGGCGGCGACCGCCGCGATCTCTTCGAAGGTGATGTTGGAGAGCGAGCTGGCCACCAGCACCGCGCCCGCGGCGCCGGCGCCGCGAGCCGTCGCCGCCTCGCCCTCCGGGTGCACCATGCGGTGATAGGCGGCGGGGGCGAGCAGGATCGGATGGGGAAGCTGCAGGCCGAAGAGCTCGGCCGTGGTGTCGATGCGGCTGACGTCGCGCAGCACCCGCGGCTTCAACAGCAGGCTGTCGAACGCGGCGCAGTTGCGGCGCAGCGAGATCTCGTCGCCGGCGCCGCCGGCGACGTAGTTGTAGACCATGGTTGGCAGGCGTTCGCGGGCAACCTCCTCGAATTCGGCGACGGTGATCGGCTCTCGCATCGGCGGCGCGCTCCAGTCGCTCGTTGCTGACATCGCTCAACGTCCGAGCACGAACAGCGTGCCGAAATTCTCGGTGTAGATCCTGCCGTAGGGGTCGATGGCGAGCGGCGTGTAGGCGGCGCCGATCGCGAGCTGCAAGAACCGGTTGGCGCGCAGCCTGCCGCCCTGGTCGATGACGTACAGGTTGCCATCCTCGCTGTTGGCGTACACCGTCCCGTCGCCGTCGACCGCCGGGGCGTTGACGCACCACTCGAAGCCGGCGAGATGATCGGAGATGCAGGTGATCTTCCCATTGGCGCCGCGGGTGCAGGAGAGCGTGTTGGTGTTTTGGTACCGCCACTCCGGGACCAGGTCGCTGCTCAGCTGCGTGATGTAGTACGCCTCGGGGTCGGCCGCGGTGCGCACCGGCGGACAGAGCAGGTTGTCGTCGCAGTAGGAGCCGGTGCCGCCGTAGTGGTTGTCCTTGGTGATCACCGACCAGGTCCCGTCGTGCCGGTAGATGGCGGGCGTGTCGTCCCAGCCGAAGGGGTAGCTCGCCAGGAACCGGCCCTGGGAGCTGAACTTCATCAGGTGGCCCTGGGTGTAGTTGTAGCGGGTGAAGACGCCGACGACGGTGCTGCCGTCGGGGGCGACCACCGGCGATGCGGTCGAAGCGTCGAGGATCCTGCCCGAACCGGGCCGGTTCTCGGCCGGATCGACGCCGGTGCGGGCCCCCGCAGCGCAGCCTCCCTGGGTGCCGTTGGGCGGCACCAGGACGTTGCAGCCGTCGTGCAGGAGCTCGCGCAGCGACGCCTGCCACTTCGGCGTCAGGTCCGGGTTGACGGCCAGCAGGTAGGCGGTGCGGTCGGTCCAGTGCGCGACGCTGAGGACGTAGACGGTGCCGTCCGGGCCGACGGCCGGGGCCGAATTGAGGCCCGGCCGCTGCGAGCCGCACGGCACGCTCGGCGCCACCGCGTCCGGGGCCGGCGGCCACGGCAGCGGCTGGCCGTCGAAGGTCCCCGGGCAGCGGTCCGTGGCGCGCGGCACGCCCGGGGTCAGCGACGCGAAGGTCGCCT
>DATKFK010000679.1:0-4053 GCA_035544375.1 Thermoanaerobaculia bacterium | reverse complement strand
CGCCTGCCTTGCGACCGCAGGGCCGGCGGGTGGGTTCCGGAACGGCTGATTACCTGCCGCCCTCGGCGAGTTTTATGTACTGCGCCAATCCCCTCGCCTCGGGCTTCGCTTGGCGCAACTCCTGTCGGGTCAGGCTCCGGGCGGAGGGTCACAGCTCCGTTCGGGGCCGCTTCTTGGTTCGGCGGGAAGGGTGCGTCCCCTCCCCTTCGGAGGGGACGCTACAGCAGGTCAGGGGCGGCCGGACGGCCGCTAGGCCGGATATTTCAAACTAGGACAGTACCCGCCAGGCGCACCAAGCGCGTCCTGCTGCATCCGTCCGAGCAGCACGCCGCTGCTCATCCTGAGCCGCTCCTCCCGCCGGCGCGGTATCAACCAGGCGAGCAGCCGGTAGAACCACCCCAAGGGGATGCGGCGCCCCAGCCGCTCCCCCTCCGCCCAGAAGGAGCGGTTCTCGAGCGCCTGCCAGCCGAAGGGCCGGAAGAAATCGGCTCCGGCCTGCGGCGCGAAGCGGAAAGCGGCCCCGGCCTTCTCGAGGCGGCGGTTCCACCCCTTCTGGAGATAGGCGAGCAGCCGGGCAGAGCGGAGATCGATCAGCCACCAGTGGAAGCTCGGCTGGGCGGCGAGGTCGGCGGCGAGCGCCGTGACCTCCTCCTCGGGAAGGTAGATCAGGAGCCCTTCGCTGACCACCAGCACGCGCTCGGCGAGCCCGGCGAGTCGGGCGAAGAGCTGGCGCCGGGCGGCACGGTCGGCGAGATCGAGCGCCACGCGCTCGACGGTGCAGCCGGGCCGCTCCCCGGCCAGGGCTTCCTCCTTGTAGGCGACCATCGGCGCCAGGTCCACCTCCACCCAGCGCAGGGTCGCGGGCAGGGCCAGCCGGTAGGGGCGGGTGTCGAGGCCGGCGGCCAGATTGACGACGGCCCCCGCCCGCTCCCGGTTGACCAGGCGCAGCACGATCTCGTCGAAGATGCAGGTGCGGACGATCGTCGACCAGGCAGAGGTCGCGGCGCGCGGCATCCGGCGGGCGATCGCCGCGCCGCGCTCGCCGGCCAGCCGGCGGGCATGGCGATCGTGGAAGAGCGCGTCCGGCCGCTCGCTCTCCAGCGCCCGGTTGAACGCCACCCAGCGGGCGGTGTCCGCAATGTCTCGGATCGTCGAATCGGGCGCGTCGTCGCTCACTGCGTCCTCCTCTCGCGGCCTGGGTCGGTGCGCCGTCAAGACGGCAGCCTACCTGCTGCCGCCGCCCGCCGCGTGGCGCCGGCGCACGTCCACGGCGAGCTCCGAAAGAGGCCGCCCGAGGTGCCCGAGGTCCGCGGTCACCGCCGCCAGCAGTGCGACGAGACGAGCGAGCAGCGCCGCCATGGTCGGGTCGGCGAAGACGTCCTGCCGGTAGAGCAACCGCAGGCGCAGGTCCTCGCCGTCTTCGTCGGCGAGGAGGTACAGGTCGCGGGGCGCCGCCTCGGCGGTGAGCTCGAGGAGCCGCACGGAGAGGCCCGGCAGCGCGAACGGCTCGACGGGGAAGTTCTGCAGCACGAAACCCGCGGGGAGGAGGTCGCCCGAGCCCTCCGCTCCTCCCGGGAGGCAGCGGTCCTCGATCTGCGCCCAGGGCAGGTCCTGGTGCGCGAAGGCTTCCAGGGTCGTCGCCCGCACCCGCCCGAGCAACTCGCGGAACGTGGGGTCGCCGGAGAGATCGGTGCGCAGCACGAGCAGGTTGGTGAAGAGTCCGATCAGCGGCTCGATCTCGACCCGGTCGCGATGGGCGACGTTGGTGGTGACCGCGATGTCGCGCGCACCGCTCCACGTCCAGAGGAGGGCTTTCCAGGCCGCGAGCAAGGTCATGAACAGCGTGGCGCTCTCGCGGCGCCCCAGCTCCCGCACGGCGCGGCCGAGCGCCTCGCCCAGCCGGCGCTCCTGCTCGCCGCCGCGCCCGCTGCGCACCGCCGGCCGCGGATGGTCGAGGGGGAGCGCGAGTGCCTGCAGGCCGCGCAAGCGCTGCTGCCAATAGCTCACCAGCTCTTCGCGCACCGCGCCTTGCAGATACGAGCGCTGCCAGGCGGCGTGGTCGGCGTACTGGATCGCCAGCTCGGGCAGCGGCGAGGGCTCGCCCCGATGGTAGGCCTGGTAGAGGGTGGCCAGCTCGCCCGCGAGTACGCCCTCCGACCAGCCGTCGGTGACCAGGTGGTGCTTGACCAGGTGGAGGGCGTGCTCCTCGGCGGCGAGCCGCAGCAGGGTGGCCCGGATCAGCGGCGCGCGCGCGAGGTCGAAGCAGTGCATCGCGGCCGCTGCGCCCAGGCGGCGGAGCTCTTCCTCGCGGCGCGCCGCGGGCAGGGTGGACAGGTCCACGAGCGGCACCGCCAGGCGGCTGGCCGGGCGGACCACCTGGACCGGCTCGCCCGCGATCTCCAGAAACGCGGTGCGCAGCGCCTCGTGGCGGCGGAGGATCTCGCTCAGGCCGCGCTCGAGGGCGGCGCCGTCCAGGGGGCCGGAGAGGCGGACGCCATAGGGACTGTTGGCGGCGCCGGGCGCACCGCCGCGGCGCCGCCAGAAGCGGAGCTGGGCGTAGGACAGGGGTTGTGCCGCGCCGCGCCGGGGCGAGCGGACGAGCGGCGGCACGGCGGCGCGGCCGCCCTGCGCGTGCCCGACCGCCGCCGCCAGGCCGGCCGGCGTGGGCTGGGTGAAGAGGGCGCGCAGCGGCAGCTCCACGCCGCAGGCCTGGCGCAGGCGCGAGAGGGTGCGGGCGGCGACCAGTGAATGGCCGCCCAGGGCGAAGAAATTGTCATGGATGCCCACCCGGGGCAGTCCGAGGACGTGCGCCCAGACCTCGCAGACCAGCTCTTCGACCGGCGTGCGGGGAGGAGCGAAGGCCCCTCCCGCCGCCGCGGCCGGCGCGGCCGGCTCGGGCAGCGCCTTGCGGTCCACCTTGCCGTTGCTGTTGAGCGGGATGGCCGGCAGCAGGACGAAGCTCGACGGCACCATGTAGGCGGGCAGCGCCGCCGCCAGGTGCTCGGCGAGCGCCCGCGGCGCCGGCGCCGCGCCGGGCTGGGGCACGACGTAGCCGACCAGCCGCAGGTCCCCGTCCGCGCCGCGGCGCGCCACGACCACCGCCTGCCGCACCGCGGGGTGCGTCGCGAGGACCGCCTCGATCTCGCCCGGCTCGATGCGGAAGCCGCGGATCTTCACCTGGTGATCCACCCGCCCCAGGTACTCGATCGCGCCGCCGGCGCGGTAGCGGGCGAGATCGCCGGTGCGATACATCCGCGCTCCCGGCTCTACGGCGAAGGGGTCGGGGAGGAAGCGCTCTGCCGTCAGGTCGGCGCGGGCGACGTACCCCCTGGCGAGACCCACGCCGCCGATGTGGAGCTCCCCGGCGACGCCTGCCGGGACCTGCGTCGAGGCGGCGTCGAGCAGGTGGATCGCGAGGTTGTCGAGGGGCCGGCCGATGGGCACCGGCCGCCCGGCGGCGTCGCGCTCGCACCGCCAGGCGGTGACGTCGATCGCCGCCTCGGTCGGCCCGTAGAGGTTGTGCAGCTCAACCAGCGGCAGCAGGTCGAAGAACGCGCCGGCGACCTCGGCGGGGAGGGCCTCGCCGCTCGCGATCACCCGCCGCAGCGAGGGGCAGCGTTGCCGCCCGAGCGGCTCGAGGAAGGCGCGCAGCATCGAGGGCACGAAGTGCAGGACGGTGATGCGCTCGCGCTCGATGGCCGCGGCCAGGTAGTCGGGGTCCTGGTGGCCGCCGGGGAGCGCGACCACCAGCCGCGCGCCGGCGGTGAGCGGCCAGAAGAGCTCCCAGACCGAGACGTCGAAGCCCAGGGGAGTCTTCTGCAGCACCGCGTCCCTGCCGTCCAGCCGATAGGCGAGCTGCATCCAGGCCAGGCGGTTGACCACCGCGCGGTGGGTGTTCATCGCCCCCTTGGGCCGCCCGGTGGAGCCCGAGGTGTAGATGACGTAGGCGAGGTTTTGCGGCACCGCCGCGCGCGCCGGCCGGCGCGCCGGGAAGGCCGCGAGAGCGGGGCTCCCGGCGGCGAGCACGACGATGCGGGCGCGGTGCGCGGGGAG
>DATKFK010000678.1:0-6340 GCA_035544375.1 Thermoanaerobaculia bacterium | reverse complement strand
CCGCGCCCCTGCTCGAAGACCGTCATGTCCCACGGGCCGTCGATGTCGGATTCCGCCAGCGTGGACACCAGCTGGCCGGCGCTGTTGATCACCAGCAGCGACCCGGCCTGGGCCGTGGCACAGGTGCCGTCGGCGGTCGGCAGGTTGCCCACCACCACCAGGCCCTCCCTCAGGACCGCCAGGGCCGTCGTCAACCCGAGCCCCGCCTGTCCCTGGAAGAAGACGGTGGGCGCGCCACCGCCAGCCGGCACGTCGACGATGGTGGTGCCGGTACCCTGCTGGTTCGCCTGGTCGTTGAAGTTCGAGACCAGGATGTCGCCGGGCGCCGCCGCCCCACCCTTGGGGAAGCCCGCGGGGACGAAGGCGACGCCGTACGGGTTGACATCGCCATTGGGAGGCACCGTGGATACGACCACCGGCGGCGTGGGAAGAAACGCCGGGTGCGGATCGCCACTCTCCGGGAGCGCCTGCGCCAACAGCGATGCGGCAGGCAGCAACAGCAGGGCTGGCAGGATTGCGGAAAATTGGCTCTTCATGTGTCTCCTCCTTCTCATGGTGGGTTTGTAATGTAACAGGAGGCCTGTAACGCGACGCGAACGCGACGCGTGCCAGGGACGGCGACGCCACGGTGAAGGACCTTCATCTTCAGCAACGATCGGAGGCGCTCCAAGACCCGCGCTGCAAGGCCTGGTGCGCCACCCGGTGGTGAGTCCCCGGCCGCACGGCATCGGTTCAATCGATCGCCGCGCGCGCAGGCGCCCGCCTGGCGACCATCTGCTGCAATTACGAACATAAATGTTTCAATGATGCCATCGCTCCGGCAACCGTGCGCTCGCGGCCGGTGCCGCGTGGTCCGTATCCAAACCGCCGAATTGGGCGATAATCGAGCCAGCGCCACGACGCAGCGGAGACGGATTTGGGCAACGCCGAGCCAGAGACAGCGACGCTGGGCTTCACCGGCCAGGAAGCCCCGACGGTCGCGCCCGGTCCGATCTTCCTGCCGCGCGAGATCGCCGCCAACCGTTTCCGCGTCGTCCGCTTCCTCGGCCAGGGAGGCATGGCGCAGGTCTTCGAGGCCGAGGACCTCGAGCTGGGCCAGAACGTGGCGATCAAGGTGATCCGGCCCGAGCTCGCCGCGAGCCGCCGCGCCCACGAGCTGCTGCGGCGCGAGGTGCTGCTGGCGCGGCGGGTCACTCATCCCAACGTCTGCCGGATCTTCGACGTCTTCCACCACCCCGGCCCGATCGCCGATCCCGCCGGCCCGGCGCCCCGGCCGGCGAACGACCGCGAGCCTGCTGCGGCCAATCTCGTGCTGGTCATGGAGCTGGTCGCCGGACCGACGCTGGCGCAGCGCCTGGCGGCCGGCGGGCCGCTGACCCCCGGCGCGGCCCTGCCGGTGGTGCGGCAGCTGGCCGAGGCCCTCGACGCCGCCCACCGCTCCGCGGTCGTGCACGGCGACTTCAAGAGCGGCAACGTCATCCTCGAGCCCACCGCCACGGGCTCGCGGGCGGTGGTGACCGACTTCGGGCTGGCGCAACATGCGTCGGTGGCCGGCAGCTGCACCGGCGGCACCACGGCCTACATGGCGCCGGAGCAGCGCTGGCTGGGCCAGGTCACGCCGGCGAGCGACATCTACGCCCTGGGCGTCGTGATCTACGAGATGGTGATGGGGCGGCGGCCCTTGCCGCACCCGGGCGGTGCCGCGAGCCCCACCCGGTTCTTCCCGCGGCTCGCCGGCGACCCGGGGCCGGTCCAGCTGCCGCAGGGTTGGCAGGAGACGATCGCGCGCTGCCTCGCACCCAAGCCCGCCGACCGTCCCGCGAGCGCGCTCGAGGTGGCGCGGTCGCTGGCGGCGGCCCTGGCCTCGATGCCGGCCTCGACGCCGGCGCCGGTCCCGCAGCTGCTCCGGCCGCTCGCGGCCCTGCGGCGTCTGCTGCCGGCGCGGCCCGGAGCGATGCTGATGCCGCTGCTGCTGCTCCTGGGTGGCATCGGTCTCCTGGTGCACGGCCGCATCGGGAGCGAGCGGTCGCCGGCAGCCTCGTCCCCGGCTTTGGCGGCGCTGGCCGCGAGCGGCGCGCGCGACGCCGCGCGGAGCGTGCCGGTCCGGCTCGCCGTCGCCGTCGGCAGCCTCGCCGAGCAGCCGCCGGGGGCCGGCGCCCCCTGGATGGGGGCCGCCTTGGGCCACATGGTGCTCTCGGAGATCGGCGCCGGCGAGCAGGTGGAAGCCTTCCAGGCATTGGCTGCGCCGGTCGCCGCCGGCCCGCCACCGCCCACCGCGGCTCCTTCGCCCGCGCCCGCGCGGCCGGACCTGCTGCCCAACGCCGACCTGGTGGTCTCCGGCTCCTTTGCGCTCCTGCGCCAGGCCGGCGAGACCGCCGACCCGGCGATCCGCATCGAGCTGCAGCTGCAACGGCTGCCCCAGGGCACGGTCCTGGCCGCGTTCGGCGATGCGGGGCGGCTTTCCGACGTCGCCGCCGTCGTCGCCAGGCTGGGGGCCCGCCTGCGCCGGGCGATCGGCATCGCCGAACCCTCACCGGAGGACCGGCTCGCGGCGCTCGCCCGGCGGCCCGCCACCCTGCAGGCCGAAGGCTTCTATGCCCAGGGTTTGTCCTTGCTGCAGCGAGGGGAGGCGGCCGCGGCGGCGAGCACTCTCGCCCTGGCGGTCGCCGCCGATCCCGGTTTCTTGCTGTCGCATGCAGCGCAGGCGCAAGCGTGCGCCGAGCTCGGCTCTCACGATCGCGCGACGCAGGAAGCCCTGCTGGCCTCCCGGCCCGCCGAGCGGCTGCCGGAGCAGCAGAAGCTCGAGATCGCGGCCATCTCCCGCCGGGCCAACGACGACCTGTCCGGGGCGGCCGGCCTGTATCGCACGCTGTGGCGCTTCTCGCCCCATGACGCCGGCTACGGGGTCCAGCTGGCGGAGTCGCAGCTCGCCGCCGGCGAGGCGAGCGGCGCCCTCGAGACCCTGCGCCTGATTCGCACCCGCGGCGCCGCGGCGGCGCTGGCGCCGCGGCTCGAGCTGCTCGAGGCGCGCGCCCGCTACGCCCTCTCCGACCTGCCCGCGGCGCTGGCCTCGGCGCTCGCCGCCGAGAGCCAGGCAAAGCGCGAGGGCAACGCCGCCGTGCTGGCGGCCGCGCGGCTCGTCGAGGCCGATACGCGCACCGATGACGGCGACGCCGACAACGCCGGCAAGGCGCTCGCGGCGGCGCGGGACTTCTATCGCCGGACCGGTGACCGCGGCGGCGAGGCCGAGGCCATCCAGCGCCTGGCGGTGGTGGCGGACCGCACCGGCCGGCTGCCCGAGGCCGAGGCCCTCAACCGGCAGGCGCTGGCGGTCTTCGACGACATCGGCTCGACGCGCGGGTCGGCACGGGCGCTCGCCGCGATGGGCCGCGGCCGGCTCGGCCGCGACACCGCGCAGGCGCGCGCGCTGCTCGAGCGGGCCCTCGCCGGCTTCCGCGCCCTGGGGGACCGGGCCGGCGCCGCCCACGTCCTCGACGACCTGTCGCTGGCGGCGTCCGACGGCGGCGAGCCCGAGCGGGCGGAGAAGCTGGTCGAAGAGGCGGTGAGCTTGTACTCGGAGACCGGCGATCGCCTGGGTCTCACCCGCGCGCTCACCAACCTGTCGAGCTACGAGGCGCCACGCGGCGAGCTTCACGCCGCTCGGCAGCACGTCGACGAGGCGCTCCGCATCTCCGAGGAGCTGAGATACAAGACCGGGGAGGCCATCGGGCATATCGACCTCGGCGACCTGCTGTCCATGGAGGGCAACCTGCACGCCGCCGGCCCCGAGCTCATGAAGGGCCTGCGGCTGGCTCGCGAAGCCAACTTCCCCAGCTTCGAACGGCTCGCGCTCGTCGACCTCAGCGGGGTCCTGGCGCAGGAGGGGAAGCTCGGCCCGGCGGAGAATGCTCTTGGCCTGGCGCTGGCGTTGACGCGCGGCAAGTCGAACCCGGATGACGCGACGGCGCTGTGGGAGCTGGCGCGAGTGCAACTCTTGGAGGGCAGGTACCGGGAGGCCGAGGCCACGCTGCGCCGCTACCTCAAAGGTCCGCCGGGGGAAGACAAGAATCCGCGGGTGCTGGCCGTCTACGCGGTGTCGCAGGCCGGGCAGGGCAGGCTGGCCGAGGCACAACAGGCCATCGAGCGGGCGCTGCGCTCTTCCGGCCTGGACGTGGAGACCGACCTGCTGACGGCCATTGCGGCGGCGCGGGTGGCGCTGGCCAGCGGCCAGCCGGCGGCGGCGGCGGGGCGGCTCGCCGTCGCGCTGCAGCGCTTCGGCGCCACCCCGTTCCCGCCGCTGCTCTTCGAGGCGCGGCTGCTGCTGGCGCGCGCTCGCCTCGACCAGGGCCTCGCCGCCGCAGCCTGTCCCGATCTTCGCTCCCTTGCCGCGCAGACGCATCGCCAGCGCTTCGAGCTGGTGGCCCGCGAGGCGGACCGCCTCCTCGCCGGGACGGCCGCCGGCTGCGGGCAGGCAATCCTCTGGCATGGCTGAGAGTGGCCGCCCGCGCTACTGCCTGCGCGGCGAGGTGAACGGCCGCGAACGCCGGTTCCTGCTGCAACCCGGCGTCAACCAGGTCGGCAGCCTGCCGGCCGGCGACATCGTGCTGCCGGTCAAGGGCATCTCGCGGCGCCACGCGGTGATCGCGGTCGATGCCGAAGGCGTCAAGCTGCGAGACCTGGGGAGCAAGAACGGCACCTTTCACAACGGCGTCCGCGCCGGCGAGGCCCGGCTGAGCACCGGTGACGTGATCCAGCTGGGCGGCGCGCAGCTGACGCTCGAGCAGCTCGGCGCCCGCGAGGGCGAGATCGCCATTCGCCTGCGCCCGCCGCTCGGGCCGCGCGCCGAGGCCACGGGAGAGGAAACCTCGCTGCTCGAGCGCGAGGGCCGCGAGCTGCTGAGCGTCGTCGAGCGGCTGGTCGAGCAGCTGGCGGCGCCGCGGGCGCCGCGGGCGGCCGAGATCGGGGAGGCGCTGCGAATCCTGGCGGCGGCCTGCGGCGCCGGCGGCGCCATCGCCGGCACGTGGGACGGCGAGCGGGAGCCGGTGGTGCTCTCGACCTGCGGCGAGGTCGGCGCCTGGAGCGCCGTCGCGATGGACGTGCTGGCGCTGCTGCCGGCGGACCGCGGCGAGCACGCAACGGCTGCCGTGTACCGGGTGGAGCGCCGGCTGCTCGACCAGCTCTACGTCTGCGGCGGGCTGCTGCGGCCGGGCCAGGACCCGCTCTACCTGGCGGTGTGGGGCGGCGGCGACGAGGGCGGCTACGCCGCGGGGTTGATTCACGTCTTCCTGCGCCTGCTCGACCGGTCCGAGGTGTCGCGGCGAGGCATGGAGCCCGCCGCCGCGCCGGTGCCCAGGCAGGAGCTGGTATTGCCCGCCGGCTACGTGCGGGGAACCTCCCGCGCCATGGAGGCCGTGCACTCGGCGCTCGCCGAGCTGGCCGGGACCGACCTTGGCGTCGTCTTCGAAGGCGAGACGGGCGTCGGCAAGGAGTGCCTGGTGCGCATGCTGCACGCCTCGTCGCCGCGAGCGGGCGCGCCGTTCGTGGCGATCAACTGCGCGGCCATTCCCGCCGAGCTGCTGGAGGCGGAGCTGTTCGGCATCCGCAAGGGCGTGGCCACCGGCGTCGACGAGCGCCAGGGGCGCTTCCGGCAGGTCGCGGGCGGCACTCTGCTGCTCGACGAGATCGCCGACCTTCCCGCCAGCCTCCAGGCGAAGCTGCTGCGAGTGCTGCAGGAGCGGGAGGTCCAGCCGGTCGGCGGGGCTGCCTACCCGCTGGACGCCAGGATCGTCGCCGCGACCAACCGCGGCCTCGAACGCGAGGTGGCGGAGGGCCGCTTCCGGGCCGACCTCTACTACCGGCTCGCCGGCTACGTGCTGCAGGTGCCGCCCCTGCGCCAGCGCCGCGAGGACATCCCGCTGCTCGTCGAGAGCCTGGCGCAGCGTGCCGCCGAGGAGGCGGGCAAATGGATCCGCGGCATCACCTTCCAGGCGCTCGAAGCGCTGGTCGCCTCGCCGTGGCCGGGCAACGTCCGCCAGCTCGACAACGAGGTCCGGCGCCTGGTGCAGCGTTGCCCGCCGGGCAGCGCCATCGACTCGTCGATGCTCTCCGCTGCCCTGGGGCGCGCCGGCGCGGCGTCCCCTGCAGTGAGCAGCGCGAGCAACGCGAATAGCACGAGCAACGCGGCCGGCGCCCAAGGCGCGGCGGAAGAGGAGATGGCGGACGGCGCGGACGGCGCCGGCGGCGGCGCGGCGGCGGCGCCCAAGGACGGCGCCGAGCAGCTCGGCCTGCAGCCGGCGATCGATCGCCTGGAGCGCCGGCTGATCGCCCGCGCCCTGGAGCG
>DATKFK010000677.1:0-2866 GCA_035544375.1 Thermoanaerobaculia bacterium | reverse complement strand
AGTACAGCGGCAGGTCGCTGTGGGAGAGGTATCCCGAGTTGCCGTCGACGAGCTGCGTTTGGGTCATGCCGGCGGCGGTGACCTTGACCAGCGCGCCGATGCCGTCGCGGTTGGACTGCTTGCCGACCAGGTGGATCTTCAGCCAGTGGATCGGCCGCTTGTCGCTGAGGTCGCTCAGCATCACCCGCGGCGCGGCGTTGAACTCGTTGGTGATGATGTCCAGGTCGCCGTCGTTGTCGACGTCGAAGATGACCGCGGAGCGCGTGCCCATGGTGCCGGTCACGGTCACCTGGCCGGTCCTGCCCCTGCACAGCTGGTGGCCCTTGTCCTCGCCCGAGCAGTCGAGCGTGAACCAGGGCTGCCGCGTCCGCCTGCCGGGCCGCGGCTCGAGGCCGAGCACGAAGGCGGCGTCGCGGAACACCTTGCCGTGGTCGTTGAGCAGCAGCGAGTTGACGCCGTAACGGAACGGGTAGTTCATGCTGGAGGTGATCAGCACGTCCTGCCAGCCGTCGGCGTTGAGGTCGGCGACGGAGACGCCCCACGGCCAGTAGTTCTCGAGGTTGAGGGCGTCGGAGACCTCCTCGAACTTGCCGTTGCCGAGGTTCTTCCAGAAAGCGTTGCCGAAGATGTAGCGGTCCATGTCGCCGCCGAAGAAAGCCAGGGCCTTGGCGTTGCCGGCGGTGTAGGCGAACTTGAGCTTCTCGTCCTGCGGCGCCACGTCCTTCAGCATGTCGGAATGCATGTCGGTCAGGAGGAGGTCCATGCGGCCGTCGTTGTTGTAGTCGAAGACCTTGACCCCCATGGTGCCGAACGGCGACTTGGGGAAGTACTGCGCGGTCTTGTCCACGAAACGCTTGCCGCCCTGGTTCTCCCAGTAGTGGTCGGGTCCCTGCATGTTGATGATGTACAGGTCGGGCCAGCCGTCTTCGTTCCAATCGGCGATCGTCGCGTCGCCGCTCCACGAGCCGTCGATCAGGCCCATCTCCTTGGTCACGTCGCGGAAATGGTTGTTGCCCTCGTTGTGATACAGCACCTTGTACTCGGTGCGCTCGGGCATCCGGTGACTCATGAAGGCGTCCGGGTGGGCGATGTAATACCCGCCGCGCCCTTTCTCCTCGGTCGTGTACTTGCCGACGTTGACCAGCAGCAGGTCCAGCAGGCCGTCGCGGTCGTAGTCGAAGAACACCGCCGCCGAGGAGTGGCCGACATATTCCAGCCCGGCCTCCTTGGTGATGTCCTTGAAGTGGCCGTGACAGTCGTTCAGGAACATCGCGTTGCCGCCGCGCACCGTGGTGACGTAGAGGTCCGGGCAGCCGTCGTTGTTGATGTCGGCAAAGGTGGCGGAGACCGAGATGCGGCCGGGCAGGGCCACGCCGGCTTCCGCGGTGATGTTCTTGAACTTGCCGTGGCCGAGGTTCTTCCACAGCTCGTTGCCGCCCAGCTGGTTCAAGAAATAGACGTCGATCAGGCCGTCCCCGTCGACGTCGGCGGCGACGATGCCGTTGCCGTGATCGTAATGCGCCGCCTTGTAGGTCTTGCCGGCGTCGTCCACGATGTGATGCACGAAGGTGATGCCGCTCTCCGCGGTGCGGTCGTGCAGCGCGAAGTCGTGGAAGACCTCCATCTTGTCGGCGGCGGCGCGCTCGGCCTGCTCGCGCGCGGCCAGCGTGTCGGCGCCGACGTCGGTCGGCGGCACGTCCAGCACCTGCGCCGGCGCCGCGGTGCCGGCGGCGGGCGGGGCCGCCGCCCGCACCGGGCGGCTGATGACCAGGCTCGCCGCGATGATTGCCGCGAGCACGATCGCAGTTGCCAGCACCGCGAGCAGGGCGGGCGGAAGACGTTGGGTTCTTTTCATCGGGACCTCCGGAGGGTCAGGCGGATGGCACGCTGCAGAACGCCGCGATGATAGCACCGGCGCCGGCGCGGCGCCAAGGGCCCTTGCGGGCGGCTGTTCCGGCTGCGCCGGCGCGCCCGGCCGGGAACGCGGATTGCTCGGCGCCGACGTTGCCGGCTTTCCAACCAGGACCAAATTCCTGGATCGGAGGTCCAGGTGATTGGATGCGCCGCCGCGCGGCAGCGCGCCGGCCCGGCCGCGGCGGGCGGTAAACCCTTTACTTTTCAATAGATCACATTTTGCGGACCCGGTGGCACCCGGCTTGCGTAATAGCACAGGCGAAGCTTGATTTTACGACACGAGTTGCGCGATTGAATCTGAAGCAGGCAGGAAAGGAGGTGCCGCGGGGCATGGAGATCTCATAAGCAACGACGAATTACCCAGCTGCAACGACCGACGCCGGGCGCGGCGTCAGCTCGCGGTACGCGCGCCGGCACTCAACTGCCAAAAGAATGAGGAGGTCTTTTGCGATGACGATCAACGATCGATGGGGACAAGTGTGCGCGCTTGCCGGCGCACTGTTGTTGCTAGGAGCGGGCGCCGCCTTTGCCCAGCTGCAGAGCGGCAACCTCTACGGCAAGGTCACCGACCAGGACGGGGCGCCGCTGCCGGGCGTCACCGTCACCCTGGACACCGGCGAGGCGCCGCAGGTCCAGGTCACCAACGCCCAGGGCGACTTCCGCTTCCTGGGCCTCGCTCCCGCAACCTACGGCCTCAAGGCGGAACGGCGGGGCTATACGCCGGTAGACGATCCGCACATCGTGATCAGCGTCGGCCGCAACACGAACCTCGACCTGACGATGACCAAGGGTTACGAAGAGACGGTCATCGTTTCCGAGGAGAGCCCGGTGCTCGACCCGAAGCAGTTACATCCCGGAGCCATCGTCAGCCAAAACGAGCTGCAGAAGATCCCGACCGCCCGCGACCCGTGGACGGTGCTGCAGGGGACGCCCGGCGTGTTGGTCGACCGGG
>DATKFK010000676.1:0-4958 GCA_035544375.1 Thermoanaerobaculia bacterium | reverse complement strand
GCGCTCCTCGGCAAGCAGCTTCTCGAGGTGGTGGGCGTCCAGGCCGGGGCAGGCAGCGGCGATGGCGCGGGCGGTCGCGGCGCGGTCGCCGATCTCCGCGGGCACGGCATAGGCGGAATCGACCTCGACCGAGACCGCCAGCTCGCGGCCGGCCGCGTCGTAGATGGTGCCGCGCGGCGGATCGAGCCGCACCACGCGCTGCTGCTGCTGGTGCGCCTTGTGGACGTAGCGCAGGTGATCGACCACCTGCAGCTGGTACAGCCGCAGGCCGATCAATGCCACCCACGCCAGGCCGGCCAGCGAGATCACGCCCAGGCGGGACCTCAAGGGCCGGCCCTCCGCTCCATCTCCTCCCAGAAGACCACCTGCTCGAGCGCGGGCTGCTGCATCCCCAGCTCACGGACCGCCCGTTCCTCGATGCGCTGCGGGCTGGCCAGGTAGGAGGCTTCGAGCCGCAGCTGCCGCTGGATCTGCGCCAGCTCGCGCAGCTGCCGGTCGAGCAGGTCGATCCGATAACCGGTGCGCAAGGCCTCGAGGTGGATCCAGGTATAGGTGAGCAGGCCGCCGCCGAGCAGCACCACGATCAGCAGCACCACCGCCAGCTCTCGCGCCAGGCGGCGGTCGCGCTCGCGCACCAGGTAGGCGTTGCGCACCGGCCGGCGGAAAGCGTACGCGTTCCTCAAGGGCTCACAACCTTCTCGCGGCGCGCAGCCGCGCCGAGCGCGCGCGCGGGTTCCACTCCACTTCCTCGGGGGTGGGGCGGACCGGCTTGCGGGTCAGCGCCGCGATCAGCTGGCTCTCGGCGCGGGGGCGGCCGGTCACCTGATCGACCTCTCCCTGCACCAGGTCGCGCAGGCTGTTCTTGACGATGCGGTCCTCCAGGCTGTGATACGAGATCACCACCAGGCGGCCGTCGGTCGCCATCATCTTCACCGCCTGCTCCATCGCCGTCTCCAGGCCGGCAAGCTCCTGGTTGACCGCGATGCGCAGCGCCTGGAACACCCGCGTCGCCGGATCGACGCGGCCCTCGCGGCGCGCGGCACCCGCATGGCCGCGGCCCGCGCGGCCCGCCGCCGCCGGACCATGGCCGCCGCCCTTGGCTTCGTCGATGATCCGCTTGAGCTCGGCCGTGGTGGTGATCGGGCTCTCGCCCCGCGCCAGCACGATCGCCCGCGCGATCCGCCGCGCCTGCCGCTCCTCGCCGAAGTCCCTGAAGATTCTTTCCAAGTCGCCCTCCGCAGAATGGTTGACCAGGTCGGCCGCGGTCAGCTCCGACAGACCCATGCGCATGTCCAGCGGGCCGGCGAGCCGGAAGCTGAAGCCGCGGTCCGGGGTTCCGAGCTGCAGCCAGGAGACGCCCAGGTCGATGAGCAGGCCGGCAACGGTGCCGGGCTCGACGCCCAGCTCCGCCAGCTCCTGCTCGAGCCGGTGGAAGTTGCCGTGCGCCAGGCGCACCCGATCGCCGAACGGCGCCAGCCGGTCGGCGGCGCGCCGCAACGCCTCGAGGTCGCGGTCGATGCCGACCAGGCGCACCGCCGGGCCGCGCGAGAGCAGCGCCTCGGCGTGTCCGCCCAGGCCGACCGTGGCGTCCACGAACAGCCCGCCGCGCTCCGGCGCGAGCAGCTCGACCGACTCGCGGAGCAAGACCGGTAGGTGCGCGATCGGTCCCTCTCCAGGACCCGGGCCGGCGCCTCCCGCCGCGGCTTTCGGAGCGTCATCGCTCAACAGACCTTCCCGCATGAGCGCGTGGAAGACATGCGGGCTTGCCGCCCCGACCAACCGCGCATCAGACCCCTCGCTCGCTCAGGATCCGGAAGTCATCGGCGGTGAAGGGCTGCTGCTCCAGGCGGCGGGCGAAGCGGTCGCGGTTCCACACCACGAGGTGATCGAGGTGGGCGCTGACCACGACCTCGCCGGTCATGCCGGCGCTCTCCCGCAGGATCTGCGGGATCAGCAGCCGTCCCTGGTTGTCCAGCCGCGACTGCTGTCCGAAGTAGCCGACCCGTTCGAGGAAGCGCGACTTCACCTGGTCGGTGGACGCCATGCCGCCGAGCCGCGCCTCGATCTCTTCCCAGACCGGCAGCGGATAGAGCAAAGCCGAATCGCCTTCGACCGACGTCACGAACAGCTCGGGTCCGTACCGCTCTTCGATCACGCGGCGGAAATCCGTCGGGATCTTGAGCCTTCCCTTGTCGTCGATCTTGGCTGGAGCGCTTCCGCGGAACATGGCTCCTTCCCCGATAGACAGTCGCCTGAGGGGGAATCGTAACAGTTGACTCCACTTTTGTCCATTTTTTTCCACTACAACCCACCGGAGCTCCATTCCGGTCCACCCGGGGCCCGCCGAAGGGTTCCGCAACGGTCGCACGGCGGCGACCGGGCAGGCGGTAATCGACCGTAAGAAAGGTTGCGAAACGGCACCGCGCGCGGGCGGCGAGGGGGGCGGCGAGCGGGCGCCGCCCCCGGGCCTGGCTAAACCGGCGGCGGCGCTGCAGGCGCCGGAGTGCTCGCGGGCGGCGGAGCCGGCGCCGGCGGCGGCGGTATGTTCGATGGCGGCGGGATCGTCACCGGCTCCCGCGGCGGCGTGCCCACCGGCTTCGCCGCCGGCAAGCCGCCTTCCTTGCGGTTGGTCGTGGTGTCGATCGCGGTCGGGTGCGTATCGGTGACGTCGCCCGGCGCCGCCGGCGCGGCGGCATTGCCTTGCGCCGGCTCCGTGCCGGCCGCGGCCAGACCCTTCAAGCTCTCCCCCTCGGCGCTGCCGTTGCGGCGGCGGAAGTTCGCCGCCTCCTGCGGCGGATCGGCCACGACCAGCGACCTCGCCTCGAGATCGGCCATGTACTTGATGCTCTCGTCACGGAACTGGCGCTCCTGCTCCTGCTGCTGGATCGACGCCTGGACCTCGCTGAAAGGCGTCACGTGCTGCGGGCGGCGATCGATCAGCTGCAGCAGGTGCAGGCCGCCCCGCCCCGCCACCGGCTCGGTGACCGCGCCCTTCTGCAGCTTCCAGGCGGCGGCCTCGAGCTTGGCGTCCAGGTCCTTGGGCGAGACCCAGCCGAGCTCGACGATGCTGCCGGCCTGCCCCTTGGCGGTGTAGGCGGCCGCGGCGTCGGCCAGGCTCTTGCCCGCGACGACGCCCTGGCGGATCTCCGCAGCCACCTGCGCGCGCTCCGCCTCGGGCAGCCCGCTGTCCTCGAGCACCACCACCTCGCGCAGCTGCACCTGCTCCGGCACCGTGTACTGGTCCTGGTGCTGGCGGTAGTAGCGCCGGATGTCCTCGTCCTTGACCTTGACCTTGCTCGAGACCTCTCTCCCCATCACGCCGCGGATGCGCAGGTTGCGGCGGGTCTGGTTGCGCAGCTGCTCGACGGTCATGTCCGACGCGCGCACCGCCTGCTGGAACTCCTCGTCGGTCTTGATGCCGAAGCGCTGGCGCATGGTCGCCAGCTCCTGATCGACCTCCGCGTCGGAGACATCGACCGCCAGCTGATCGGCGCGCGAGCTGAGCAGCATCTCCTGGAACATGTCCCAGAAGACGTTCTCCGGGGCCTGGGCGATGGCGTTGCGGCGCTCGTTGACGTCCTGGACGCGCGCCACGATCTCGCGCACCGTCTCGGTGCGGCGGCGCTCGTAGTCGTAGAGCGTGGCGATCTGATCGTTGACCCGCAGCACGATGCGGTTGAGCACCTCGGCATGGGCAGGACGGGGCGCGAGGGCGAGAGCCAGCAGCGGCAGCAGAGCCAGCAGGGGCAGTCGAGCCAGCCGAGCCGGCGGGACCGTCGCGCCAGGGCCGAGCGGCGCGCGCCCGGGGGCGGCCTCAGTGGGCGCCGGCAGAGGCAGGACGGGTCGCGTGATTTTCGCCATAGGAGCCCTCGTACTCGAAAGGTAGGTTGCGCTCATACACCTGGGCATTGTAACGGGACCGCGCCAGCCGCACCAGCGACGCCCGGGCGCGATCGGCCCGCTCGCGCCGCAGCCGGGCGGCGATCTCGCCCGAAGCGGCGGCGAGCGGCATCACCTCCTGGGGAAGGCGCTCCGCGACCTGGAAGATGTGGAAGCCGTACTCGGCAGGCACCACCCGGCTGACCTCGCCGGGCCGCAGGCTGAAGATCACGTCCACGAAGGACGGCGGCAGGTCGGAGCGCGCGAGCTCGCCCTGGTAGCCGCCGCCCGCGGCGCCGGTGTCGCGCGACAGGCGGCGCGCCACCGCCTGAAAATCCTCGCCGCGCTCGATGGCGCGGTGCGCGCGCTCCGCCGTGGCGCGGTCCTCGGTGAGGATCTGGCGCAGGCGCACGCGCTCGGGGCGCGCGAGCTCCTGGCGGTGCCGGCGGTAGTAATCCTCGATCTCGGCGGCGGCCGGCGGCGGACCGGCGGCCTGCCGCAGCAGGGCGTCGATGGCCCGGCGCGGCGCGGCGCCCGCCGGCACCAACCCGCGGTCGACGGCCAGCCGCTGCAGCAGGCGTTCCTCGAGGAACTGGTCGAACAGCTGGCTGAGCACGCCGCTGGCGACCACGGCGTCGGGGTCGCCCAGGGCGCGCGCCAGGTAGTCCTGGAACTCCGCATAGCGGATCGCGACGCCGCCGGCCTCCGCCGCCACGTCGGGCGCCGGCGGCGGGGGCCGGCGGCGGCACCCGGCGGCGCCGGCCGCCAGGACCGCGGGAAACGCCAGCGCCGCCGCGGCCAGGCCCGAGGCCAGCAGGCCCCGGGCGGCGGCGCGCGCTGGCCGGCGCGCGCGCCCGGTCATTGCGCCAGTTCCTCGAGCGTCGCGCGGGCGGTGGCGAGCATCTGGCCGCCGCCCGAGACGGCGGCGCCGGACAGCGTCAGGACGCCGGTGGGGCTGAAGCTGGCGCCCTCGGTGCGCGACACCAGGTCGATCAGCCTGGCGACGTCGATGCGCGCATCGCGGCGCAGGCGGATGACCAGCTCGCGCCCCTTGGCCGAGATGGACTGGACGCGCAGCG
>DATKFK010000675.1:0-4336 GCA_035544375.1 Thermoanaerobaculia bacterium | reverse complement strand
GCGGCAAGGTGATCAGCCAAACGGATCGATGACAGCACGATCCTTCGACGATCTGTGTGCGAGGGCTCCGATTCTCTTCAACATGAGCTGACTCCTGTCTGTCGTATACGTCGTGGGTGCGCCAGTCAGCCAAGTTCAAAGGCCATGCCGAGCACTCTCCGAAGACCGATTTTGATCGTAAGTGGCTGTATCCATGTGGGTTAATAGGCTTGCGGGAGACCTTGTCGTGCCCCAAGAACCCTGTCCTGGCCTGCGCACCACCTTGGCACTCGCCAAGCAGGTGAGCAGCCAGGAATCTCCTCCTGGCTAACTCCCGAATGGCCCTGACTCCCCGGGGGAGGTCCAGGAAAGAGATACTGGAATTCCGCTCTTCCTGGATGCTTGATTTCACCTTGACATTCTAGGTAAAATCTCGAGAAAAGGGAAGGACCTCCTGATCCTGGGCGACGGGCTGCCGACTTGAAGCCCTCTACCAGACGGTTACTCGCCTCGAGGCGGGTTGGTTTCGCGAGCGGTGGCCGGGTGGTTCGAGTTAATGCGTGTTCCGTTCGAGGGCGACCAAGGGTTCGTTGCTTCTTCTCTTGGGCTGGTGAGATCCGGGCTGGTAGCGGGATGTGGGTCGTGGTGGCCCGCCGCACCCCGGGCGTGTCAGGGTGGACGCCGAGATTTCCCCCTTGCGCGACGATGAGCGTCCCCCCTTTACCCAGAAGTCTTTCACCAGCCGCCGGGGGGCCGCGCGGTTTTCGTGAGGCAAGTTCCAGCGTATGAGCGGCTTGCGTCCTCTACTCCCCTCGCGCGTGGCTAATGCCAAGAAGCTTGAGGGGGAAGGTTTACCATCAGCAAGGGGGGAATCTCGGCATCTCGCTGACAGGGCGCTCCTTGGCTGGACCCCCCCTCGGTGCAGTACGGTCAGTTCCGCTTCTCTGCGAGCGCCTCGGCCACTGCGCGGCTCACCGCGTGTCAGCAGCTCCGGGCCAAACAGGTCTCGAGGAGGTCGCGGGAGAGCAGCTCCCGCTTGCTCCCCTCCTGGACCAGCCACGGACAACCGGTCGGCCGTCCTCACGGCTTCAGGCGCTGAGCTGCTTCCTGGAGGCGATTGATCTGCACCCCGCCGGTGGCGCTCACGAGCCGACCTCCTCGAGGCGCTTCTTAGTACCTCGCGCCAGCGCCCGCTCGCCTTGTCAGCTTAGGCATTTCCTGAAACCTATAGGAGAGAACACGAGCTCAGCGGCCGGAGCTCGGCCTCGTCGATGCGCTCAACGTCAGCAGGATTGATGCGCGGCCTTGCCGCGGGCTCCGCCGGCGGTCGCCACGCCGGCGTGCGGAGCCGGCCCAGCACGTCACCTGAGGAACTCACCGCGGTGCGGACACACCGCGCTACCCTGGTCGGGCCTGCCGTTTGGACAGCCACGCCCCCAACTTCTGGTTCAGCTTCCAGGCCTCGCAGCCGGATCGGGAAATCTGGACGCCGGACCTGGGATGATCTGCGTGGACCTACGTTGCGGATGAAGGAGATCCGGCCTGATCTCACCGTCACCACCTGCACCTCGATCCTGCGTGAGGAGGTGCTCGGCGTGGCCGGTACGATCATCAACATGCATGGCGGCCTTCCGGCGCGCCAATGACGTTTCTCGGGCCGAGGCCGGAAGCGCTTCCCGCGCCTCTCAGGTCTTCTCGGCCTTGAGTTGCTTGAGGATCTGTTCCAGGGCCCGCACCAGGTCGGCCTTGTCGACCTCGCTTTGGCGGAAGGCCAAGGATAGGGAAAAGGTCTTGTCGGGCGCCTTGAAGCGGAAGACATAGGGCTTCCGGCGACCGCCCTTGGCGGCCTCCTTCTTGCGCAGGCGGCGGCGGAGATCGTCGCGGTTGAGGCCCAGGCGGGCCACCTCTTCGACCAGCCGGATCATCTCCTGCTCGCTGCCGGCTTTGAGCACCTCGAGCAGCAGGGACTTGGAGGAGATCCCCAGAGCTTGCACCGCATCGCGAACGCGCGGCGACATCTGCAACAAGGACAGGCTCTCGGTGATCACCGTGCGCGACTTCCCCACCGCCTCGGCGATCTCTTCGTGGGTATAGGTGTGTTGCTCCGCGAGCTGGCGGAATCCCTCCGCTTCCTCGAAGGGAGTCAGGTCCTTGCGTTGCAGGTTCTCGATCAGCGCGATCTCGAGCGCCTCTTCTGCCGAGACGTCCATCTCGATCGCCGGCACCTCGTAGAGACCTGCCTCCTGCGCAGCCCGGAATCGTCTCTCTCCCGAGATGATGCGGTAGACCGGCCCGGTGCCTTCGGTCAGCGGCCGCGGCCGGATGAGGATCGGCTCGAGGACTCCCTTGGCGCGGATCGACGCCACGAGCTCGTCCAGGTCGCCCAGCGAGCTGCGTGGCTGGTTGGGGTCCGGTTCGATGGCAGAGAGCGGCACCATCTTCCCCACCGGGGCCTCATGGCGTGCCGCCAGCTCCTCGACGAAATGAGTGTCATGGCGCATCTTGACCTGCATCGGGAGACCACGCTTCCGACTCGCAGGGATCGACGTGGCAGACTGGAGCGGCGGCCGGGATGGATCAGACACGGCTTAGAACCTCCTCGGAGAGCCTGTAATACTCGTATGCACCAGTCGATTTCGGAGCGAAGGTGAAGATGGACTCCCGGTACGCCGGACTCTCTTCCAGCCGGACGCTCTTGGTGATGATCGTGTCGAAGACCTTGACGCCGAAGACGCTCTGGATCTGCTCGAGGATGTCCTTCGCCAGCAGCGTCCGCTTGTCGTACATGGTGATCAGCGCCCCCAGGATCTGCAACTGAGGGTTGGCGCGGATCTTGATCTTATCGATCGTCTCCAGCAGGTCGTCGGTGCCTTCGAGGGCGAAATAACTCGCCTGGATCGGGATCAGTACATGTGTCGCCGCGACCAGCGCGTTGACCGTGATGATCCCCAAGGTCGGCGGGGTGTCGATCACCACGTAGTCATAGCCATCCTGGACCTTCAGCAGCTCGTCTTTGAGCCGATAGTGACTGTCGAGCTCGCCAATCAGCTTCGCCTCGATCTTCGCCAGTGCGATCGTGGACGGTGCCACGGCCAGATTGGCTATCTTCTCGGCAGGCACGATGATGTCCGGCAAATGGGTGCCGTCCTGGGTGAGAGCGTCATACATCGTGGTCTTCAGCTGACGGATGTCGAGGAAGGACATGGAACTGTTGGCCTGCGGATCGAGGTCAACCAGCAAGGTCTTCCTGCCCTTGCTCGCCAATCCTGCCGCAAGGTTGATCGCGGTCGTGGTCTTCCCCACCCCTCCCTTTTGATTGGCGATCGCGATGATCATGGATGGTGGGAGTCTAGAACGAAAGTTCCTCGGTGCGAAGAGCAAGAGGATTGTCGGCGCGCCGACAATCGCGTTAAGCGACTGAAAACAATGGTCTTACGGGTGAGATGCAATGACCTGCTGCTAATTTTCCCAGCTGACCTCGCATCGCTACATCGTGTACTTGCCAAGCTCTTCCGGGCTGATCTCCTCGAGCCACTTCTTGAGCTTGTCCTGGTCGGTCGCCTTGGCGGCCAAGTCCACGGCTTGCGCCTGGTCGAGAACCGCCTGCAGCACGTAGATCGGCGCCTCCGTCCGCAGTGCGAGTGCGATGGCGTCGCTCGGCCTTGCGTCGACCACCACCTCCTTGCCGTCCTGGTGGAGGTGGAGAGCGGCGAAGAAGGTGTTCTCCTTGAGATCGGAGATGACCACCTTCGTGACCTTGCCGCCAAGGTGGCCGACGATCGCGCGCAGCAGATCGTGAGTCATGGGGCGAGGAGGTTCGATGCCTTCGATGCGCGAAGCGATGGCCTGCGCCTCGGAGATGCCGATCCAGATGGGCAGGAAGAGCTGGTTTTCGACGTCCCGCAAGATGACGATGGGCACGTTGGAAGACGGGTCCAGCATCAAGCCCTTGATCTCGACGCGAAGCTCGGCAGCGGGGTCACTCATGAAGCTATTGTGGGACTGCCCCAGCGGCAGGTCAAGAACAAAAACACGCTGGTGTCCCAGCTCGGAGGCTCTCCCTCGGCGGCGCGGACCAAGGGCGCGCGGAAGGCCACGGCCGGAGCCATGTCGAGGAGACGCCCGCAGGCATCGGCGATCGCCGTGCGTGGCGCGATTGACGTGGGCCGCGGCCGAGCGCCGCGGGGCTCAGTAGGTTCTAGTGGCCGGCGGAAGCGCCCAGGCCTGCCGGCTCGCCGCGCCGGCCCAGGAGGCTGTGAGCCAGCGCAGCTTCGATGCGGACGCTGGTGAGCTGCCCTATTGGGACGGGCTCCGCGCCTGCCGGGAAGTGGACGATGCGGTGACAGCCGGTGCGGCC
>DATKFK010000674.1:0-6999 GCA_035544375.1 Thermoanaerobaculia bacterium | reverse complement strand
CACCCTTGGGCTCGCCGGTGGAGCCCGAGGTGAACAGCACATAGGCGAGCTGGCCGGCGAGCGCCCGTCGCCGGCCGCGCCGCCGGCGGCCGCGCCGCGCCGCGGGCGGCGGGTCGAGGGTGACGACCGCCGCCGAGTGCGGCGGCAGCCCGTCCGCCATCGCCCGGCGCGACAGGATCAGCGCCGGCTGCGAATCCTCGACGATCATGGCGAGCCGTGGCCGCGGATCGCCGGCGTCGAGCGGCACGTAGGCGCCGCCGGCCGCCAGCACCGCGAGCAGCGCCACCACCAGCTCCGGCGAGCGATCGAGGTAGAGGCCCACCCGCGTCTCGGGCCCGACTCCGAGATCGCGCAAGGTCCCGGCCAGGCTGCTGGCCCGCCGCTGCAGCTCGCGGTAAGTCAGCCGCTCGCCGCCGCAGACCAGGGCGACGCGCCCGGGGACCCGGCGTGCCTGGGCGGCGATCCGCTCGTGGAGGTCCTCGCCGCCGGCGGCGGCCGCATGCGTGTCGTTGAGCTCGCGCAAGAGCAGCTGCCGTTCCGCCGCGGCCAGCAGCTGCCGGCTGTCGAGCCAGCCCTCGGGCGCCGCCGCCATGGCCGCGAGCACCCGCGCGTAGCCGCCGGCCAGGGCCTCGGCCTGCGCACCCGACAGCACGCCGCCGTCGTAGTCCAGGCTCAGCTCGCCGGCGTCGCCGGCCGGAGTGAGCCGGAAGTTGGCCGCCAGCGCGAACTCCGTCGCCTCGACGAAGGTCCCTTCCAGGATCTCGATTCCGCCCGGCTCGTGGATCCGCTCGTAGACGTGGAAGCGGATGAAGTTGACGATGGTCGTAAACAGCGGTCCACGATTCATCACGCGCTGCAGCTCCGCCAGCGGGAACCGCCGGAACGGCAGCATCTCGCATTCCGCCGCGAAGGCGAGCGCGACGAGCTCGCGCCAGCTGCACGCCGCGGGCAGGCTGACGCAGAGCGGCAGCGTGTTGAGGAACAGCCCGAGCACGCGCCCGCCGTCGGCGGTTTCCGGGCGTCCGTTCACCACCAGGCCGGTCGTCACCTCCGCCTGCCCGGTGAAGAGACCGAGAACGCGCAGATGCGCGGCCAGGAACACGCTCTTGAGCGGTGTGCCGGCCAGCCGGGCGAGGCGCGTCAGGTCGTCGAGCAGGGCCGGGGCGATGGGCACGCCGCGCGTCCGTTGCCTCCCCGAGGCGCCGCCGCCGGGCAGGCGGGGAAGCTCGCCGCCGCTGGCGGCCAGCAGCTTGCGGGTCCAGTGCGCACGCGCCGCCGGGGACTGCAATTGCTCTTGCTCGAGCGCCACGAACTCGGCGTAGGACGCGGCGGGCGGCGGGCCGGGCGGCGGGCCGCTGCCGAGCGACGCGGCATAGATCTGGAACAGCTCGGTCAGCATCGTCGCCACGCTCCAGCCGTCGAGGATGGCGTGGTGCTCGACCAGCGTCAGCTGCATCGTCTCGTCGTCGAGCCGGTGGACGCGGAAGCGGAGCAGGCCCGGTTGCGCCGCGGCAAACGGCCGGCCCTGCTCGGCCGCGAGCGCGGCGCGCAGCGTGGAGTCGATCCGCGCCCGCTCGAGATGGCGCAGGTCGTCGACCGCCAGCTCCACGTCCGCTCGGGCGTAGACCAGCTGCAGCGGTTCGCCGAAGCGCTCCAGGTCGAAGGCGGTGCGCAGCGCCGGGTGCCGGGCGACGAGCGCGGCCACCGCGGCCCGCAGCAGCGCGACGTCGCAGGGCGCGCGGAGCCTGAAGGTGCTGACGTTGTGATAGACGGCCGAGGCGGGATCGAGCCGGCCGTGGAACAGCATGCCGGCCTGGAGCCGGGCGAGCGGATAGGCGTCCTCGACGCCCTCGGGCATGAGCTCCCGATCGCCCGGCGCGACCAGGGCGAACGGTCCCCAGGCGCCGGCGGCGGCCCCCTCGGCGCCGGGCGCGGCGTCGCCCGCCGCGGTCAGCTGGCGCGCCAGCGCGCGGACGGTGGGGTGGCGGAACAGCTGCTGCAGCGACAGCTCGAGTCCCCGCTCGCGCGCCTGCATCAGCACCTGGATGCTCAGGATCGAATCGCCGCCCAGCGCGAAGAAGTCGTCGTCGATCCCCACCCGCGCGACCGCGAGCACCCGGCCCCAGATCGCGGCCAGCTCCGCCTCGGCCGCCGTCGCCGGGGGAACGTGACCCGGCGCGGCGGCGGGCCGTGCGGCCTCGGGCAGGGGCAGCGCCGCACGGTCCAGCTTGCCGCTCGCGGTCAGCGGCAGGGCGTCGAGCACCATCATGGCGCCGGGGATCATGTGGTCGGGAAGGCTCGTGGCGAGGAAGGCCTGCACCTCCGCGAGGGCGAGCGCCGCGCCCGGACGGGGCACGCAGTAGGCGACCAGGCGCTTCTCGCCCGCCAGGGCGGCGCTCTCTCGCGCCACCACCACCGACTCGCCGATCCCCGGATGGCGCGCGAGGGCCGCCTCCACCTCGCCCGGCTCGATGCGGAAGCCGCGCACCTTGACCTGGTGGTCCTGGCGCCCGAGGTAGTCGAGGTCGCCGCCGTCGCGGTGGCGCGCCAGGTCGCCGGAACGGTAGAGGCGGCTCCCCGGCTCGCCCGAGAACGCGTCCGGCGTGAACCTCTCCGCGGTCAGCGCCGGCTGCCCGAGGTAGCCTCGCGCCAGGCCGGGGCCGGACACCGCGATCTCGCCCGGCACGCCCAGCGGCGCCAGCCTGCCCTCGCCGTCCAGCAGCACGAGCCGGAGGTCCGGGATGGGCACGCCGAGCGGGCTCGCGGCGCCCGCCAGGTCGTCCGGCGTCAGCGGCCGGTAGGTGACGTGCACGGTGGTCTCGGTGATGCCGTACATGTTGACGAGCGAGGGCGCCGCCGCCGGGTGGTGGCGGAACCAGGGCGCCAGGCTGCGCGGCTCGAGCGCCTCGCCGCCGAAGACCACGTGGCGCAGCCGCAACCGGGCATCCGTCCCGGCGGTCTCCTCGTAGCGGAGGAGCTGGCGGAAAGCCGAGGGAGTCTGGCTGAGCAAGGTGACGCCCTGCTCGGCCAGCAGGCGGTAGAGCGCCTCGGGCGAGCGGCTCGCCCACAGCGGCACCCCGACCAGGCGCCCGCCGTAGAGCAGCGCCGCCCACATCTCCCAGACCGAGAAGTCGAAGGAGAAGGAGTGGAACCACGTCACGACGCCGTCCGCACCGAAGCCGAACCAGGGCTCGGTGGCGGTGAACAGGCGCGCGACGTTGCCATGGCTGACCATCACCCCCTTGGGCCGTCCCGTGGTGCCCGAGGTGTAGATCACGTAAGCCAGGTTCTGCGGCGTGACCGGGCAATGCGGATCGCCGGCGGGCTGGCCGGCCAGCGCCGGCTGAAGCTCCTCGAGCACCAGGCGGCGGGTGGCGAGCCCGGGCCAGCGCCCCGCCGCCCCGCTCCAGGTCAGCAGCAGCGGCGCTCCCGCGTCGCCGAGGATGAAGGCGATGCGTTCGTCCGGATAGGCGGGATCGAGCGGCACGTAGGCGCCGCCGGCCTTGAGCACCGCCAGCAGAGCGATCGGCAGGCGCCACTCGCGCTCGAGGCAGACCCCCACCAGGACCTCCGGTCCCACGCCCTGCTCGACGAGGTGATGGGCCAGCTGGTTGGCCTGGCGATTGAGGTCGCCATAGGTGAGCTCGACGCCGTCGAAGACCACCGCCACGGCCGCGGGCGTCCGTGCCGCCCGCTGCTCGAACCAGTCGTGCAGGCAGCGCGGCGGCGCCGCCGCGGCCGCGATGGCCGCCGCGGGCTCGACCAGCAGCATCTGGATCTCCGCCGCGGTCGCCGGCTGCAGGCTGTCGAGCGGCCGCTCCGCCCCCCGCGCCATCTCCGCCAGCAGCACCGCGAAGCGCTGCAGCGTGCGCTCCACCGTGACGGCGTCGAAGCGGCGCTGGTCGTAGAGGATGCGCAGCGAGAGCGCGGGCTCGACCTGGACGTCCAGGGTGAGCGCGTGGTGCGTGCGCTCGAAGCTGTCGATGTGGGCGATCCCCTGGCCTTCCTCGCCGGCGCCGGCCTGGCCGCCGTAGCTTTCGACGTCGAGCAGGCTGTCGAACATGGGCCGCCCGGGCGGCAGCTCGCTCCAGCGCTGGATCTGGGCGAGCGGCGCGTGCTCGTGGCGGCGGCTCTCGAAGAGGCGCGCCTGTAGCTCGGCCAGCCAGCGGCCCAGCATCGCGCCCGCGGCGAGCGGCACCCGCACCGGCAGGCTGTTGATGAACAGGCCCACCATCTCCTCGACGCCGGCGAGGGCGTCGGGGCGGCCGCTGACCACGCAGCCGAAGAGCACCTCCCGCTCGCCGCTGTAGCGCCCGAGGAGCAGGGCCCAGGCGGCAATCGCCACGCTGTTGAAGGTGAGGTGCTGGCGCCGCGCGAACGCCCGCACCGCCAAGGCGGCGGCCGGCGGCACCGCGATGCGGCGCTCGGCGATCCGTTCCGTGGCGCCGGAATCGGCGTCCGGGGCGCGGTCCACGAGCAGCGCCGTGGGCGCGCGCAGGCCGGCCAGCTCGCGCCGCCAGAACGCCTCGGCGGCGGCGAGGTCCTGGCGTTGCAGCCAGTCGACGTAGTCGCGGAAGGGGCGCGGCCGGGTGAGCCGCGGCTGCCGGCCGGCGGCGAGCGCCGCATAGGCGGCAAAGAGGTCCGCGAACACCCGGCGCAGCGACCAGCCGTCGAGCAGCATGTGATGGTAGGTGAGCACGAGGTGGGTGTCCTGGGCGCCGGCCGGGCGCGGCAGGCGCACCAGGGTCGCGCGCAGCAACGGCGGGCGCGTCAGATCGAAGGCGCGCTCGCGCTCGGCGGCGAGCGCGTGGCCCAGGTCGAGGGCGTCGACGACGCGCACCGGGACCTCGATCCGCCGCAGCACCAGCTGCAGCGGACGCTCCCGGCGCTTCCAGGCGAAGACGGTGCGCAGCGCCGGGTGCGTCGCGACCACCAGCCGCAGGGCGCGCCCGAGGACCGCGGGATCGACGGCGAGCTCGCCGGCGAGGCGGAGATCGAGCTGCTCGAGATAGGCGCGCGACGCCGGGGCGTACAGGTGATGGAACAGCAGGCCCTGCTGCAGCGGCGAAAGCGGATAGATGTCCTCGACGTTGGATGCCCTGGCCATCTCACTCCTCCGCGGGGAACGCCGCGAGCAGGTCGTCGAGGTCGGTCGTGCTCAGACCGGCGAGTGGGAAGGCGGACCCGGCGGGAACCGCCGCCGCTGCCGCACTCTCCGCGGCTGCGGCGGCGGGCGCCCGCTGCCCGAGGTGGGCCGCCAGCTTGGCGATCGTGGGATGCTGGAACAGCAGGTAGGTCGCCAGCTCGAGCCCTGCCTTGCGCGCTCGGGCCGCGAGCTGGATGCCGCGCAGCGAGTCGCCGCCCAGCTCGAAGAAATTGTCGTCCACACCCACCTGCTCGAGCCCCAGCAGCTCGCGGAAGAGGGCCGCCAGCCGCTCCTCCAGGGCGTCGCGCGGCGCGAGATAGGGAGTCTGCAGGGCCGGCCGCGGGTAGACGGCGAGCGGTGGAGCGAGCCCCGCCATCGCCTGCTCGAGGTCGAGCACGCTAAAGGGACTGCGCTCCTCCTCGACCGCGGTCTGGAAGTCCTGCCGGGAGACCACCACCTGCGTGGACGTCCCGGCCAGCGCCCGCCAGAAGGCCGCCACCCCTTCATGCGACAGCAGCCCCGAGGGGACCTCGGCCTGGGCCGTCGCGGCGTCCCCCGCGAAGGCCCCCATGCCTTCCTCGAGCCAGCGGTCCCAGGCGATCGCCACCGTGCGGCCGCGGGTGCGCCGCGAGCGCTCCTGGGCGAACGCCTCGAGGAAGCAGTTGGCCGCGGCGTAGGCGGCCTGGCCGGCGCCCCCCAGGGTCGCCAGCGTCGAGGAGAAGAGCACGAAGAAATCGAGCGTGTCGCCCAGCAGGCGGTCGAGCACTCGTGCGCCCTCCACCTTCGGCGCCAGGGTGGCGGCGATGCGCTGCGGCGTCTGCAGCTGGATCAGCCCGCCGCCGGCGATCCCGGCGGCGTGGATCACGCCGCGGATCTCGCCGCAGCGCCGGTGCGCCTGGGCGAGCGCCGCCCGCACCTGCGCCTCGTCGGCGACGTCGGCGGCCACCACCGCCACCTCGGCGCCCTGCGCCTCGAGAGCGAGCAGCCGGCGCAGCTTGCGCACCAGCTCGAGGTCGGCGCCGCCTGCCGCGTGGGCTCCCCGAGCGCCATGGGCGCCGGCGGCCGCCGCCCGCGCCACCAGGCCCTCCCACTCGCCGCGCTCGGGCAGCGCGGAGCGCCCCAGCAGGACGAGCCGCGCGCCGGGCAGGTCCGCCAGGCTCTCGGCGAGCAGCAGTCCGAGAGCCCCGAGACCGCCGGTGATCAGCACCGCGCCGCCGGGCAGCGCCGGGACCGGCTCGGGCAGCTCGAGCGGCGAGAAGACCGGCACCCACCGGCGTCCGCCGCGCAGGCCGACCAGCCGCTCGCGGCCCGGCCCGGCCAGCTCGGCGGCCACCGTCTCGGCCAGGCGCTCGCCGGCGGCGCCCGCCGCCGCGAGGTCTTCGCGGTCGAGGTCGATCACCCGGCAGCGCACCTGCCGGTACTCCTGCGGCAGCGTGCGGCAGGCCCCGAGCAGGGTCGCGAGCAGCGGCCGCAGCCGGTCCCTGCCGCTCACGTCGGCCAGGCCTTCCGCCAGCACGCCCAGGCGCAGCGGCGCCTCGCGGCCGCTGGCCCCGATCGCCTGCCCCAACCTCACCAGGCCCAGCAGGCCGACGTGGACGTCGGCCAGCGGATCGGCCGCCGGTGGCGGCGCCAGCGGCCAGAGGTCCACCACCATGGCGGGCGGGCCGCAGGTCGCGTCGAGGGCGGCGAGCAGCTCGACATAGTCCTCGACGCGTTCCGGGGCGATGACGTAGTGCCCGGGAGCCGGACGCGCGAATTCCGGCCCGGCTGCCGCCACCACGACCTCTCTACCCTCGCGCCGCAGCACCCGGGCCAGCGTCTCCGGCAGGCCGGGGCCGCCGCCCAGCAGCAGC
>DATKFK010000673.1:0-8983 GCA_035544375.1 Thermoanaerobaculia bacterium | reverse complement strand
CAGAACAGCGCCGCGACGACGATCGGGAAGAGCGCCGCGAAACCGGTGAAGCACCAGACGCCGAGCTTGAACAGGCTGGGATCGAAGACCAGCGACAGCAGGTAGGTGACGAGCAGGATGCCGACCACGAAGAGGCGGCCGACGAGCACCCGCGCCCGCTCGTCCAGGCGGTCGTGGAAACCGTAATGGATCACGATGTCCTGGGTGAACATGGTGCTCACCGCCAGCACCTGGTGGTCAAAGGAGTTCATGATCGCCGCGCACAGCGCGGCCGCCAGCAGGCCGACCAGGAGCGCCGGCGAATGCCGCTCGACCACCTTGACCAGCATCGAGTTGGCGGTCGCCCCCGCCGCCAGGCGCGGAAAATCGAGACGGGCGAGCACGCCGAGCACCACGCTGGGCAGCCAGACGATGGCGATGCACAGCGGATAGACGGCGACCGGCAGCCGGAAGGCGCGGGCGCTGCGCGCCGTCAGCCACTGGATGAAGATGTGTGGGAACGTCCCCACCGACAGCGGGATCAAGGTGTAGGTGAGCAGCTGCAGCGGCCGCATGTGGGAGCGCGCCAGCAGCTCGGGATGGCTCGCCGCGACCCGCTGCATGGCGGCCGCGAGCCCGCCCAGGCGGTCCACGACCACCCAGCAGGCGAGGCCGCCCAGGACCAGCAGCAAGAGCGCCTGGAAGGCGTTGACCCAGATGGCGCCGCGCATGCCGCTGTAGGCGACGTAGGCGAGCACCACGACGACGATCAGCAGGCTGCCCATCCACTTGGGCAGAGTGCCATGGGTGATCTGGGCGAGCGCGATGCCGCCGCCGGCGAGGCCGATCAGGAGGTAGGGGATGAGCAGCGCGTTGAGCACCACGAAGAGCAGCAGGCCCAGGCCGCCCGACTGGTAACGCTCGCGGAAGAACTGGATCGGCGACAGGTAGCCGCGGCGCTTGCCGATCTCCCACACCCGCGTGCCGACGAAGTAGAACACCAGCGGAATGACCAGCGCCGACGACGATGCCATCAAGGAGAACACGCCGATGCCCGTCGTGTACGCCTCGCCGCTCGCGCCGAGCACGGCGAACGCGGTCATGTTGGCCCCGAACAGGTTGAGCAGCAAAAGCGCCGGCCCCAGGCTGCGGGTGGCGACGAAGTAGTCGTCGCTGGTGCCGTGGAACCAGCGGGAGCTGAAGGCGCCGATCAACAGGACCGCGGCGAAGTAGACGGCGATGACGGCGAGGGTCATCTTGGCTCTCCTTGCCGCTCGGCGGCGAGATCGGCGTCGCTCCACGGCGGCCAGGCGCGCACCACCAGCACCCCGAGCACCGCCGCGGTGACGATACAGAAGGCCAGGTGGTAGAAGAGGCCGGCCGGCAGGCCGAGCACCAGTCGCGAGTCGTTCCACAGCCACAGGTCGTTGTGCAGCAGGTAGAGCGCCACGAGCGCCCCATAGGTCAGCAGCCGCCAGCCGCGTTGCGTCATCGCAGGTCTCCCATGACCGGCTCTCCGGCCGCGTCCGGCACGGCGGTCGCCGCCAGGGCCTCGAAGAGGCGCGAGAAGTCGTGATCGAAGACGTCGCCGCGCAGGATCCGGATCAGGTCCAGGCGGCATTCGGGGAAGCGGCGGATGAACTTCGAGAAGCGGAACTCGGGATCGTAGAAGGTGTACACCAGCTGGCGCATGGCATCCATGCCGGCGAGGAACCGCGGCCCGAAGGCGCCGAGCCGCCGGCCCGAGCAGTCGCCCGCGTCGAGCGCCGCGGCGATGGCGTCGGCGGCGAGCTCCCCGGAGCTGCAGGCCAGCAGCACCCCCGACGAGTAGATCGGATCGAGGAACCCCAGGGCGTCCCCCACCAGCACCCAGCCGTCGCCGGCGACCTGGCGCGAGCGATAGGAGAAATCGCGGGTGGCGAGGAAGTCCATGCCGCGCCGCGCCGGCGCCAGGCGGGGCCCGAGCGCCGGGCAGTGCGCCACCTCTTCCCAGAACACCCGCTCGAGGTCGCCGCCGCGACCCTGGACCAGGTGCTCCACGGAGCCGACCACGCCGACGCTCACCCGGTCGTCCGGCAGCGGGATGTACCAGAACCAGGACTTCTGCTGGTCGGTGTGGATGACCAGGGTGGCCCCCTCGTCGATCCCGGGGTCGCGCACCGCGCCCTCGAAGTGGGACCAGATCGCCGCCTTCTTGAGCCGCGGATCGATCTCGCGCAGACCCAGCCGGCGCCCCAGGATGGCGCTCTGGCCGCTGGCGTCCACCACCACGCGGGCGCCGAGCTCGCGGCGGCCCTGGCCCGGCAGGTCGGCGCTGACGCCGGTCGCCCGGTCGCCGGCGAAGAGCACCTCGCGCACCGCCGCGCCCTCCTTGACGTCCACGCCGTGGTCGCGGGCGTTGTCGAGCATCATGCGGTCGAAGTCCTGGCGCAGCACCTGCCAGGTCGTCGAGCTGGGGCCGGGGTCGGTCTCGCGGAAGTAGAACGGGGCCGAGGCGCGGCCGCTCTTGGAGTAGAACTGGACGCTGTACTTGCGCGGGAAGGCGCTCGCCGCCAGGCGGGGAAGCATGCCCAGCCGGGAAAACGTGCGGTAGGTCTCCGGCATCAGCGACTCGCCGATCTTGAACCCGGTCTGCGGCAGCCGTTCGAGCAGGAGGACGCGGCGGCCGGCGCCGGCCAGGAGCGTCGCGGCGGTCGTCCCCGCCGGTCCGCCGCCGATCACGATGACGTCGTAGTCCACGCTGTCTGCGCTCTGCATCCCCATCCTCACATGTGTTGGCCGAAGTTGGAGCGGGGCATGGCCCAGCGCGCCGCGATCCCGGCGTAGACCGCAAAGCCGCTGGCGGGAATGATCGAGGTGGTGCCCAGCCCCCGGGTGTAGGTCCTGGTGCCGGTGAGGTTCTTCAGGTCGATGCGCCCCTGCAACGGCCCCAGCGGCAGCGACAGCGAGGCGTCGGCGGTGAAGGCGCCGGGGATGGCGAAGGCGTTGTCGGCGGCGATGAACTGCCGCGACACGTAGCGCCCGCCGGCACCCAGGTCCCAGCCGCCGCCGAAGTCGTGCGACAGCCAGAGCGTGACGATGTGGGCCGGCGCCAGGGGAGGGGCATTGCCGGTGCGGTCGAAAACGGCGAAGGTCGGCGGCTCGAACGCGACCAGCACGCTCTCGGCGAAACGGGTGAAGACGGCGTGATCATAGGCGTAGGTGAAGCGGGCCTCGAGCCCGGCCAGACCCGCCAGCCCCGCCATCCAATGCCCCGTGAGCTCCAGCTCGACGCCGCGCGAGCGCTCGCTGCCGGCTTGCTCGGTGAAACCGTTGGCGTCGGGAATCGCCTGGTTGCGGCGGGTAAGGTCGTAGACGGCGAGCGCGCCGCGCCACCGGCCGCCGGCGAGGTCGGCCTTGACGCCGGCCTCCTCCTCGGTCCCGGTCTCGGGGCGGCGAGGTCCCACGACCCGGGTCGAGGGCGGCGCGAAACCGCGCCCGGCGTTGGCGTAGAGCGACCAGCCGTCGCGCGGCAGGAAGACGGCTCCCGCCATCGGCGACAGCTGCGAATCGTGGCGCACCGTGGCATTGACCGGATCGTGGTAGTCGAGATGGTCGAAGCGGGCGCCGGCGAGCAGCTGGAAGCGCTTGGCGACCGCCAGGCGGTCGAGGAAGTAAGGCGCGGCGATCGTCATCCGGGTATCGCCGGCCGAGCCGGCGCCCGGTATCAGGGGGACCGGTCCGGCCGCGGTCTCGACCGGCGCCGCGAGCGCGATCGCCGGCAGCGCGCCGACGTCGAGCGTGTAGCGGTCGTCGCGCCGCGCCAGCTCGAGGCCGCCCAGGAGCTGATGCCGCACCGGGCCGGTGTTCACCTCGCCGCCGGCTTCCAGGCGGTTGCCCCAGAACGCCTGGCGGTCGGCGAGCAGGACCAGGGAGCGCGCCACCTGCAGGCTGCCGGTGGGATCGGGGAAGACGCCGTCGAGCAGGGTGCCGTCGGAGGTCCACGAGAGGCTCCGGTAGTACGCCTTGTCCTGCAGCGTGACAGCGCCAACCTTCCCCTGCCAGTCGAGCTGCAAGCGGGTGAGGCCCTGGTCCGAGCGGTCGAAGGGCGATTGGTAGGACCGGCTGGCGGGCACCTGGGCCACCTGGTTGCCGACCAGCGGCAGGCCGGCGTCGGGCTTGTAGGAGTCCTCGACCCGCTCGAAGCTCGCGACCAGCGAGCCGTCGCCGGCCTGCGGCCGCCAGGAGAAGACCGGATTGACTCCCCACACCGAACCGCCGCGGCCGTCTCGCCAGCCGTCGGTGGCCCGCCACAGGCCGTTGACGCGCATCGCCATCCGGCCGTCGGCGTCGCCCCAGTTGCTGTCCACGGTGCCCTCGCGGGTGCCGAAGGAACCGCCCTGGGCGGCCAGGTCCACGAACCCGTCGCCGCGCAACGGCTGCTTGCGCACCAGGTCCACGGCCCCGGCGAGCGGGTTGCCGCCGTAGAGGAAGCTCGCCGGCCCCTTGAGCACCTCGACGCGCTCGACGTTGTAGAGCTGGTAGAAGGTGGTGACCGGCTCGGGCGCGCCGTCGGTCAGGACCAGCGCGCTCGACTCCGAGTCGAGGCCGCGCAGGACGAAGAAATCGGCGGCGCCGGACTCGGTATGGACGCCAACGCCGCTGGCGTTCTTGAGCGCGTCGCCGAGCACCCGCGCATCCTGCTGTTCGAAAAGGGGTGCGCCAATCACCTCGACCGAGAGGGGCAGCAGCAGGAGCGGCACCGGCAGGTCGATGACGGCCGGCACCGGCGGCACCGGCTCCGCGGTGTCCTTGACCAGCAGCTCCTCGCGGTGGCGCAGCACCGGCGGGGCGGGAGCGGGCTCGCCGGCGCCGGCGGAGTCGCCGGCGGGGCCGGCCGCGCCAGCCGGGCCAGCCGGGCCGGCCGCGCCGCCGCCCTGCTGGGCGCCAGCGCCTTGCCAGGCCAGGGCGGCCAGCGCCAGCGCCAGGGCCATCGCGAGCGGCCGCAACTAGGAGTGCCCCGCCGCGACGTCGTAGGCTGCCATGACCTCGCCGTTGCGCAGGTAGAGCTTGCCGTCCGCCAGGCTCGGCCCGGTCCAGCAGCGGCCGTTGAGCGCCTGGAAGGCGGCGCGCTCGCGATAGTCGTCGGGAGTGGCGTCGACCAGCGCCAGCCTGCCGCTCTCCGACAGCACCAGCAGCATGCCGTCAGCGAGGATCACCGAGCCGTGCCCCAGCCCGCGGTGCTTCCAGCGCTCCTCGCCGGTGCGGGCGTTGACGCATTTGAACGTGCCGTTGTCGAATCCGTACAGGTAGTCCCCGGCCAGCACCGAGGAGCTGAACTGGTTCTTGAGCACCCGGCTCTTCCAGACCGGCTCGGCGGTGACGTGCCGGAGGTCGCCGCCGATGCGGAAGACCGCCGCGCCGGTATCGTAGCCGGAGGAGACGAACAGCTCGTCGGGAGCGACGAACAGCGGCGTCGCCGCATTGACGTCGTAGTCGGTCTGCCAGGGAACGCGCCAGAGCACCCGCCCGTCCGTCACCGCCACCGCGGCGAGCGAGCCGCCGGTGAAGAAGACCGCCTGGCGGACGCCGGCGGCGGTGATGGCGATGGGCGACGCGTAGCCGGGCTTGTCGTCGAGCGCGGCCCAGACCACCCGCCCGGTGTGCTTGTCGAAGGCCATCGCGGCGTGCCCGTTCCTGCCGCCCACCGCGACCAGCAGCAGGTTGCCCTCGACCAGCGGCGAGCTGGCGCTGCCCCAGGTGGGGATGCCGGCCCCGAACTCCCCCGCCAGGTCGTGATGCCAGAGCACCTTGCCGGTGTCCGCGCTGACCGCGTCGAGCTGCCCCTGGGCGCTCTGGACGTAGAGCGTCCCGCCGTCGAAGGTCGGCGTGGACCGGGGACCGTTGCCCTGGTCGTTGCTCAGCTCCGCGTCGATCCGCCGCACCCACAGCTGGCGCCCGGTGGCGGCGTCATAGGCCGACAGGTTCTCGGCGGCGGCGGTGCCGTACAGGGTGTAGACGCGGCCGGCGGCGACGGTGAGATGCGAGTAGCCCTCGCCGATCGGCACCTGCCACAGGCGCCGCGGGCCGCTTGCCGGCCAGCTGTGCAACAGGTGGGCCTCGGGCGAGACGCCGTCTCGGTGCGGCCCGCGGAACTGCGGCCAGTCGCCGGCCGCCGCCGCCGCGGCGCAGCCCGCCAGGGCCACGGCGGCGAGGAACCGTGTGGATCGCGTTGATCTCGCCGACTTCGCCGACTTCGTTGGCCTCGTTGACCTCGTCATGGCACTCCTCCTCGGGCGCTCAGGTGTAGCGCGCATTGCGGTAGCGCTCGTCGTAGAGCTCGGGCAGCAGCTGATCGACGCGCAGCAAGCCGGGGCCGGTGACCTCGATGCGGTCGGGCCAGGGTTCGAGCATGCCGCGGCGGCGCAGGCGCTCCCACGCGCCGGCGAACTCGGACCGCACGTCGACGCCGAACTTCTGCTGGAAATAACCCACGTCGAGCCGCCCCAGCTTCAGCTGCAGGGCCACCTCGCGCGTCAGCAGCTCGCGGCCGCTGGGCACGAAGCCGCGCTCGAGCGGCAGCCTGCCGGCTTCCATCTCCTCGAGGTATTGCCCCCAGGTCGCGGTGTTCTGGAAGTGGCAGCCGCTGACGTGCGAGAACGACGAGATGCCGGTGCCCAGCATGTCGCAGCCGTGCCACACGGCGTCGCGATAGACGAAGTGACAGGGCTTGTCGCGGCGCACCAGCGTGTAGGCGCTCGACAGCTCGTAGCCGGCCGCGGCCAGCTGCTCGAACGCGTAGTGCTGCCAGTCGCGGCGGGTCTGCCAGCCGGCGATCGGCTCTGCCAGCGAGCCGCCCAGCACGCTCTTCGAGAACTCGGTGTTGTAGGGCAGCTCGAGCTGATAGATGGTGACGCTCTCGGGGGCGAGCTCGATCGTCTTGCGCACCGACTCCCGCCAGGTCGACCACGACTCGCCCACCAGGCCGGCGATCAGGTCGATGTTGAGCTGCTCGAAGCCGAGCTCGGCGATCCACGGCAGGACCCGGTAGATCTCGGTCGAAAGGTGGGCGCGGCCATTGGCGCGCAGGATCTCGTCGTCGAAGTTCTCGACCCCCAGCGACAGCCGGGTGACGCCGAAGTCGCGCACCGCGGCGAGCTTGGAGCGGGTGAGCGTGCCCGGCTCGCACTCGAACGTCACCTCCTCGACGCCGTCCCAGGGCATCGCCCGGCGCATCCGCTCGACCAGGGTGGACAGCTGCCGGACGCTGAGCAGCGACGGCGTGCCGCCGCCGAAGTAGACGAAGCGCAGGCGGCGCCCGCCGGTCGCCGGCATCTCGGCGTAGGTCTCGATCTCGCGGGCGAGAGCTGCCAGGTAGCGGTTGATGCGGGCGCTGTCCATCTCGGTGAAAACGCGGAAGTAGCAAAACTTGCAGCGCTTGCGGCAGAACGGCAGATGCAGGTACAGGCCGAAGTCGGTCCCCGGGCGCGGCGGCGCGGCCAGCGCCGCGCGCACCCGCGGCAGCTCCTCGCCGCTCCAGAACGAGAACGGCGGGTAGTTGGCGACGAAGAGGTTGCCCACGTCCGGCGGGTCCGGCGGCGGCGGGTTGGGGTCCAGAGCCTGCTGGCTGCCGGGCTCGATCATGAGGTGCCACCTTCCTGCCGCCTTCTCGCGGCAAAACAGTAGAGCGTGCCGTCCAGGGTGCCGAGCACGATGCGGCCCGCGGCGACGGCCGGCGAGGCTTCGATCGGCGAGCCCGCCTCGAACTGCCAGAGCGCCTTGCCGGAGCGGGCGTCGAGCGCGAAGACCTGGCCGCTGCGCGCCGCCCCCAGCGCCAGGTCTCCCACCAGCACCGGCGAGGAGTCGATGGCGCCGCGGGCGGCGAAGGTCCACAGCGCCTCGCCGGTGCGCGGCGCCAGCGCGTGCAGCAGCTTGTCGCGGCCGCCCACCCCCAGCAGGCCGTCGCGCACGGCGGCGGAGGAGTAGTAAGGGAACTTGAGCTGCGGGTGCTCGTAGCGCCACGCCACGTGGCCGCTCGCCAGGTCCACGGCCACGACCTGGTTCTCGAAGGTGCCGACGAAAACGCGGCCGGCGGCGAGCGCCGGGCTGGCGCCGATGTAGCCGCCGAGCGGCAGCTTCCAGACCTCGGCGCCGCTCGCGGCGCGCAGCCGGCGCAGGTTGCCGTCGCAGCCGGCGACCACCACCGCGTCGCCGGCCACCGCCGGCGCGGCGTTGACGTAGCCGTCGGTCTCCACCCGCCACCGCGGCTTGCCGTCGGCCGGCGACAGGCAGTAGACGTTGCGGTCATAGGAACCAAATACGATGCAACCGCCGGTGAAGTTTGGGGCCGACACGATCTCGGCGCCGGTCGGGAAGCTGAAGCGGCGCTGGCCGGTCCTGGCGTCGACCGCATGCAGCGTCCCTCGCTGGTCGCCGAAGTAGACGACACCGTCGCGCACCAAGGGCGACGAGCGGATGGGGCCGAGGGCGCGGTAGGTGAAGCGCAGGCTGCCGTCTGCCAGGTTCAGGGCGTAGAGGTTGCCGTCGAGCGAGCCGACGTAGGCGGTGCCGAGCGCGATCGCCGCCGTCGCCGAGATCCCGCCGCCTGCCTTGAAGCGCCACACGGGCGCCAGGTCCGTCGCGAGGCTGCCCGGCGCTGTGCCGCTCTGGCCGGGGTCGCCGCGAAAGAGCGGCCAGGCGGCGCCGGAGTCCGCCGCCGCGGCCGCGGCGGCGCTCACGGGTGCCGGCACCGCGGCCGCGTCACTTCCAGGTGACGGCGACGCGGCCGCGGCACCTCCAGGCGACGGCGACGCGGCCGCGACACTTCCAGGTGACGGCGACGCGGCCGCGTTACTTCCAGGTGACAGCGACGCGGCCGCGTCGCCTGGGCCGGGTGGCGCCGTGCCGGCGGCGAGCAGCGTGGCGAGCAGGGCGGTGATCAGCGGCAGGCGGCGCATCGGCGTGGTCTCGCGGCGGGTCAGTAGGCTAGCTCGTACAGGCGCAGCAGGTCGGGCTCGCCGGCCGC
>DATKFK010000672.1:0-2424 GCA_035544375.1 Thermoanaerobaculia bacterium | reverse complement strand
TCGCTGCGCGGCGACTTCAGGCTGCCCGAGGTCGAGCCCGCGCTCTACGAGGCGCTGCGCCGCTTCGGCCGGCGCGAGGGCTTCACCCTCTACATGACGATGCTCGCCGGCTTCCTCGTCCTGCTCCACCGCTACACCGGCGAGGAGGACCTGGTGATCGGCACCAGCAACGCCAACCGCCGGGCGCCCGAGCTCGAGGGCATGCTCGGCATGGTGGTCAACACGCTGGTGCTGCGCGCCGACCTCGGCGGCCGGCCGGGTTGGCGCGGCCTGCTCGGTCGGGTGCGCGAGCTGGCGCTCGAGCTCTATGCCCACCAGGACATGCCCTTCGAGCGCCTGGTGCAGGAGCTGCGGGTCGAGCGGCGGCCGGGCCGCAACCCGCTGTTCCAGATCCTCTTCAACTTTCATGACGCGCCGGTGCCCGACTTCCGCATCGCCGGCCTCGACGCCTTCCCGGAGGTGCGCAGCAATCACACCGCGAAGATGGACATGAACCTGATCGTGGTGCCGCGCATCGAGCAGCGCGCCGGGCAGGAGGTGCGGGCGGGACAGCGCCGCGCCCTGCTGCACTGGGAATACAACACCGACCTCTTCGACACCGCGACCGTGCTGCGCATGGCGGCGCACTACCAGCAGCTGCTCGCCGCCGCGCTCGCCGATCCCGCTCGCGGCGTTGCCGACCTGCCGTTGCTGTCGGCGGCCGAGCGCGCCGAGCTGCTCTCGGGCTGGAACGACAGCGCCAGCGACTACCCGCGCGCCGCCTCGCTGCCGGCGCTGTTCGCGGCCGGCGCGGCCGCGGCGCCGGACCGCATCGCGGTCGTCTGCGGCGTCTCTGGCCTGAGCTACGGCGAGCTCGAGGCGCGGGCCAACCGCCTGGCGCATCACCTGCGCTCCCTGGGCGCCGGCCCCGGCGGCTTCGTGGCGCTCGCGGTCGAGCGCTCGCTCGACCTGGTGCCGGCCATCCTCGCCATCCTGAAGTGCGGCGCCGCCTACGTGCCGCTCGATCCCGGCTACCCGGCGAGCAGGCTCGCCTGGATGCTCGCCGACAGCGGGTCGCGCCTGCTCGTCGCCCAGGAGCACCTGCTGCCGCGCCTGCCGCAACCGCCGCGGGAGGGGTTCGCGACCGTCGTGCTGCCGCGCGACTGGGCGCGCTGCCCGCCCGCCGCCGCGCTGACGCCCGAGCCAGCTGAGCCAGCCGAGCCAGCCGCCGGAGACCTCGCCTATGTCATGTACACCTCGGGCTCGACCGGGCGGCCCAAGGGCGTGGCGGTGACCCACCGCAACGTCGTGCGCCTGGTCGAGGAGACCGCCTACGTCCGGTTCGGCCCACGGGAGGTGTTCCTGCAGGCGGCCCCGATCTCCTTCGACGCCTCGACCTTCGAGCTGTGGGGGGCGCTGCTGCACGGTGGCCGGCTGGCGCTCTTCCCGCCCGGGAGTCCCTCGCTCGAGGGGCTGGGCGATTTCATCGCGCGCCAGGGGGTGACCACCGCCTGGCTCACCAGCGCGCTCTTCCATCGGATGGTGGAGGACAACCTCGCCGGGCTGGCGCCGCTCCGCCAGCTGGTGACCGGCGGCGACGTGGTCTCGCCGGTCCACGCCCGGCGCGCGCTGGCAGCCTGCCCCGACCTCGACCTGTCGAACGCCTACGGCCCGACCGAGGGGACGACGTTCACCACCACCTTCCGGCTCGCGGGCGGCGGTGCCAGGAGGGCGGCCGTGGAGCCGGAGGGCGCGGCGGCGCCCGCCGCCGCTCCCCTGCCGATCGGGCGCCCGATCGCCAACACCCGCGTCTTCGTCTGCGATGCCGGGCTCGGGCTGCTGCCCGCCGGCGTGCCCGGGGAGCTGCTCATCGGCGGCGACGGCCTGGCGGCCGGCTACCTTGGCCGCCCCGACCTGACGGCGGAGCGCTTCGCGCCCGATCCGTTCGCCGGCGCGGCGGGGCACGAGCCCGGCGGCCGGCTCTACCGCACCGGCGACCGGGCGCGCTGGCTGCCGGACGGCACGCTCGACTTCATGGGCCGCTTCGATCACCAGGTCAAGGTCCGCGGCTTCCGCGTCGAGCCGGGCGAGGTCGAGGCGGCGCTCGCCGCCCATCCGGCGGTGGCCGGGGCCGCGGTCGTCGCGCGGCCGGAGACGGACGGCGCGGTCGGGCTGCGGCTGGCGGCCTGCGTGGTGCCGCGCGCCGGCGCGCCGGCGGCCGGCGACCTGGTCGCCGAGCTGCGCCGGCACCTGCTGGCGAACCTGCCGGCCCACATGGTGCCGGCGGGCTGGACCCTGCTCGAGGCGCTGCCTCGAACCGCCACCGGCAAGATCGATCGCCTTGCGCTGGCCGCCGCGCCGGCGCCGGCGCCCGGCGCGGCGGGCCGCTCCGGCGAGCGCCGGGCGCCGCGCACCGCCTCGGAAGCGGCGGTCGCGGCCATCTGG
>DATKFK010000671.1:0-3068 GCA_035544375.1 Thermoanaerobaculia bacterium | reverse complement strand
TGGCGCGCGTCGCGATCCAGCTCGAAACCCCCACTTCCCGCCTGCTGGCCGACAGCGGTAAATCCGCCGACACGCACCCCGGCCAGGCAGGCCCCCTGATCCGCAAGCACCGCGAGAAGCGCAACAAGACGGCCGATCAGCTGGCCGAGGAGCTGGAGCTGCCCAAGCAGGAGTACGAGTCCATCGAGGCCGGCCAATCGGGCATCGAGGAGTACGGACCCCTGCTGCTGCATTTCGCGGAGATCATCGAGCAGCCGGTGTTCAATCTCTTCTACCCCTGCGGCCTGCCGCTCGACAAGCTCGAAGTCAACGACTATCCCTGAGCGCCTGGCTCGCAGCGAGCCAGCGCAGGCGCGAGCGCGGCTGCCGTGCGCCTTCACGGTGCGGCAGCCGGCCGAGCTCCGCCAGGCGATCGCGGCCCATGCCCGCCGCCTGCTCCGGCACGCCGCGGAGTGACGGCTGCCGGGCCGCCGGGTGACGGCGGCCGGGCCGGGCGGGCCGGCCAGTGACAGGCCACCCGTGACGATCTGCACTTGCACACCGCCAAGACTGTTCTAGACTCTCGCGTCGGCGTCACGGGACCGGGCTCGCGCCCACCTTCGCGGGAGAGTCGAAAACATGCCCTCACGGTTGTGCTTCCAAAGCCTCAGCCGCCTGCAACGCCCCAGCGCCTTGCAGCCTTCGGTTCGCCGCCGGCCACGCGGCCGCCGCCGGCCGGCTCTCGCTCTGCCGGCGCTGCCGGCGCTGTCGCTGCTGTTGCTGCTGGCCGCGCCGGGACCCGCCGCGGCCGCCGACGAAGGCCAGCCTGCCAGGGCCGATCGGCGGCCGGCCGCCGCCCGCGACGCCTCGGGCCTCGACCCGGAACGCTGGAAGGCGCTGCGCTGGCGCGAGGTCGGCCCCTACCGCGGCGGCCGTTCGGCGGCGGTCGCCGGCGTGGCCTCCGACCGTGCCACCTACTACTTCGGCGGCGCCGGCGGCGGGGTCTGGAAGTCGACCGACGCCGGGCGCAGCTGGCGCAACGTCTCCGACGGCGCCTTCGGCGGTTCGATCGGCGCCGTCGCCGTCGCCGCCCTGGACCCCAACGTGGTCTACGCCGGCACCGGCGAGGAGACGGTGCGCGGCAACGTCTCCGAAGGCGACGGCATGTGGAAGTCCACCGACGCCGGCAAGACCTGGAAGCGCGCCGGCCTGCCGGACTCCCGCCATATCACCCGCATCCGCATCCATCCCCGCAATCCCGACCTCGTCTACGCCGCGGTGCTCGGCCACCTGTTCGGGCCCAACCCGCAGCGCGGCGTCTTCCGCTCGACCGACGGCGGCGCCAGCTGGCAGCGAGTGCTCCACGTCGACGACAACGCGGGGGCCGTGGACCTGGCGATGGACCCGGCCAATCCGCGGGTGCTCTACGCCTCGCTGTGGCGCGTGCGCCGCACGCCTTACAGCATGGAGAGCGGCGGCCCGGGCTCGGGGCTGTGGAAGTCGACCGACGGCGGCGACACCTGGACCGACCTGTCGCACGCCGCCGGCCTGCCCAAGGGGACGCTGGGGATCATCGGCGTCACCGTCTCGCCCACCGATTCCGACAACGTCTACGCCATCGTCGAGGCCGACGGCGGCGGCGTCTTCCGCTCCCGCGACGGCGGCAAGACCTGGCAGAAGACGAGCTCCGACCACGAGCTGACCCAGCGCGCCTGGTACTACAACCGGATCTTCGCCGATCCGGCCGACGCCGAATCGGTGTACGTGGTCAACGTCTTCTTCCTGCACTCGAAAGACGGCGGCAAGACCTTCTCGTCGATCCGGGTGCCGCACGGCGACAACCACGACCTGTGGATCGACCCCGCCGACCCGCGGCGCATGATCGAGTCCAACGACGGCGGCGCCAACGTCAGCGAGGACGGCGGCCGCACCTGGACGCCCCAGGACAACCAGCCGACGGCGCAGATCTACCGCGTCACGACGGACAGCCGCTTCCCCTACCGCATCTATGGCGCGCAGCAGGACAACTCGGCGCTGCGCATCGCGAGCCGCGGCGACGGCCCGGGCATCGGCCGCCGCGACTGGGAGCCGACGGCGGGAGGCGAGAGCGGTTACATCGTCGCCGACCCGCGCAACCCCGAGGTCGTCTACGGCGGCTCGTACGGCGGCTTCCTCGTCCGCCAGAACCACGCGACCGGCGAGGTCCGCGACATCAACCCGTGGCCCGACAACCCGATGGGCGCCGGCGCCGCCGATCTCGAGTACCGCTTCCAGTGGAACTTCCCGATCGCCGTCTCGCCGCACGATCCGCGGGTGCTCTACGTCGGCGCCAACGTGCTCTTCAAGTCCGACAACGAAGGCCAGAGCTGGACCGCCATCTCTCCCGACCTGACGCGCAACGACAAGTCCAGGCAGGGCTCCTCCGGCGGACCGATCACCAAGGACAACACCAGCGTCGAGTACTACGACACCATCTTCACCGTCGCCGAGTCGCCGCTCGCGGCGGGCGTCCTGTGGGTCGGCTCCGACGACGGCCTGGTGCACGTCTCGCGGGACGGCGGCGCGCATTGGCAGGACGTCACGCCGGCCGGACTGCCGGCCTGGACGCAGATCAACAGCATCGAGCCGAGCCCCGTCGATGCCGGCGCCGCCTATTTCGCCGCGACGTCGTACAAGTCCGACGACTACCGTCCGCACCTCTACAAGACCGCCGACTACGGGCGCCACTGGACGCGCATCGACGACGGCATCGACCGCTCCCATTTCAGCCGCGTGGTGCGCGCCGACCCGGTCCGCCGCGGGCTGCTCTTCGCCGGCACCCAGGGCGGCGCCTACGTCTCGTTCGACGACGGCGGCCGGTGGCAGCCGCTGCAGCTCAACCTGCCGAAGGTGCCGGTCACCGATCTGACGATCAAGGAAGGCGACCTGGTCGCGGCGACCGAGGGGCGGGGGTTCTGGGTGCTCGACGACCTCGAGCCGCTGCGCGAGCTGGCGGCCGATCCCAAGCTGAGCGCCGCGCCGGTGCACCTGTTCACGCCCCGTCCCGCCTATCACCTCGAGGGTTACGGCGAGGCGCGGGCGGTGCCGGG
>DATKFK010000670.1:0-2228 GCA_035544375.1 Thermoanaerobaculia bacterium | reverse complement strand
CGGAACCCGGTGCAGTCGACGTAGAGGTCGCCCGCGATGGCGCCGTGCTCCAGGGTGATCAGCTCGTCGATGCTGCCGTCGTCGCGCAGCTTGACCTCCCCCACGTCGTCGATGACCTGGCGGACGCCGCGGCGCATGGCGTAGCCCTTGAGGAACTCCGCCAGCAGGCTCGCGTCGAAATGGTAGGCGTATGGATATTGCACCTTGTGTTCCGCGAGGATGTTCCGCTTGCCCTGCCGGTCGACCGTGAAGTAGTCCTGCACCTTGTCGTCGAACACCCTGCCGTCGAGGAACCGCGGCGACCGCTTGGCATCGCAGAGGGCGGGAACCACGAAGCAGGCGTAATCGAAAGGCTCCTCGTGCCTCTTGAGCTTGAGCCACCATTCGCCGAGGTTGAAGCCCTCGACGACCTCGTGGCGCTGGAACGGATGAAAGAAATGGCCCCCGCCGGCCATCCAGTCGACAAACTTGATGCCCAGCTTGTAGCTGGCGTTGCAGCTCGGCATCCACTCGCTCTCGTCGAGGCCCAGGAAGTCGAAGAAGAGCTTGACCGTGCTGAACGTCGCTTCTCCGACGCCGATCGTCTTGATCTTGGATGATTCGACCAGGGTGACGTCGAGTCCCGGCAGGGCCTTCTTGAGATGGGAGGCGGTCATCCAGCCGGCCGTTCCCCCGCCTACGATGACGACCTTGTTTGCCATGTTGGGCGCCTTTTTCGTCGCGGCACGTTCGCCCGCGGCGTCGCTGCCGCCGCGGCCCGCGCCGGGGCCGGCGAAGATCGCGTCGACGTGCCGGTCGATCTCGCCGGTCGTGAGCAGCCGGTCCAGGCCCTCGAGGTCCAGGAGACGATTGACCAGGGGCCGCTGCCGGGCCTCGATGCGGCAGGCCTCCGCATAGGGCACGCTGGTGAACGAGACCAGGTTGTAAAGCGGTGTGAAGCGGTCCGGATGGCGCTCGGCGATCCGGCGCTCGAGCTCCTTGCGCAACCGGAACCGGGAGTCGCCGACCAGGTCCCGGAGCTCGTGGAAATGCTCCAGGGCCAGGTCGGCAACGGCCTCGGCATCCGGCTTGCGCAGCCGCTCGAAGGCGCGAAAGGCCGCGGCCCAGCTCCCGCCCTCCGCCTGCAGGCAGCGGAGCAAGAGCGCGCAGTCCTCGAACCCCGCGTTGGCGCCCTGCCCGTAGGACGGCACGATGGAGTGCGCGGCGTCGCCGATCAGCGCCACCCTGTCCGCATAGGTCCAGGGGAAGCAGCGCGTGGTGACCATGGCGGCGGCCGGCCGGCTGAAGTAGTCCTCGACCAGCGTGCCGAGCAGCGGCAGGACGTCAGGAAACGAGGCGCGAAAAAACGCCAGCAGGTCGTCGGCCGAGGCGATGGAGGCGAAGCTCGGCTCGCGGTCCACCGGCAGGTGCAGCGACAGGGTGAAGCTGCGGTCGCGGTTGGGGAAACCGATCAGCATGTAGTGACCGCGGGGCCAGAGATGCAGCGCGTTCTCCGCCAGCGCCCAACCGCCGCCGCGGGCCGGCGGGACGGTGAGCTCCTTGTATTCCTGCTCGAGGTAATGCTGCGAGTAATCGAAGCGCATGAGCTTCTGCATCTGCAGCCGCACCGTGGAGTGCGCACCGTCGGCGCCGAAGATCCGCGCCGCTCGCCGGGTGACGGTCCGGCCGGTCGCCACGTCCCGGAAGCTGGCCGCCGGGCGGGCGAGGTCGACCTCCACGCACTTCAGGCCGAAATGGACCTTGATACCGAAGCGCTCCTCGGCGAGGGTGAGGAAGGCGCAGTTGAGGTCGGCGCGCAAGATCGAGTAGAGCGCCTCGCCGCGGGGGCCATAGGGCTGGTACGCGACGCCACCCTGAAGCTCGTGGATGATGCGGCCGTAGACCGGGATCGAGAGTGCGCGCACCTCCTCGGCGATCCCGATCTCTGCGAGCGCCGCAAAGCCGCGCTCGCAGAGAGTCAGGTTGATCGAGCGCCCCGCTTGCGGGCTCCGCCGGCGCGGGTCCGGCCGCCGCTCGTAGATCTCGACCCGATCGCCGCGGCGCGCCAGGTGCATGCCGAGCACGGAGCCGACCAGTCCTCCGCCCACGATTAGGCTCTTTTCCATAACTGAACTCACCTATCTCACTTGATTAGAGCAAAGAATCACGAGCAATGCTATACGAGAGGGGGGTTTGTAAACTACGCCGGCTACAGCTTGCTGAAGATACGTATCATTGACAAATAAGAA
>DATKFK010000669.1:0-10108 GCA_035544375.1 Thermoanaerobaculia bacterium | reverse complement strand
GTGGACGTTTGGGGCCTGGGCGCGACGCTCTACGAGCTGCTCTGCGGCCAGCCGCCGTTCGCCGGCGGCAGCGAGACCGAGGTCCTGCTGCAGCTGCTGGAGGGCGAGGTGACGCCGCTCGCGAGCCGCGCGCCGGGGGTGCCCCGGGACCTGCAAACGGTGGTCATGAAGTGCCTGGAAAAGGAGCCCGCGCGGCGCTACGACTCGGCGCGGGCGCTGGCCGCCGACCTGGGCCGCTATCTCGACGGCGAGCCGGTCGCGGCGCGGCCGGCGGGCCCGTGGTACCGCACCGCCAAGCGGGTGCGCAAGCACAGGGCCCTGGCGGCGGTCAGCGCCGTCTCGCTGCTCGCCCTGGCGGTGCTGGGCGGCCTGGCCTGGTGGACCCAGTGGCGCGCCCACGCCGCGGCGCTCGCGGCGCAGCGCTTCGGGCGCCAGGTCCAGGAGATCGAGACGACCCTGCGCATCGCCTACCTGCTGCCTCTTCACGACGTGCGGCGCGATCAGCGCGCGGTGCGCGTCCGCATGGACCAGCTGGCGGCGCAGATGGAGCGGCTGGGCGGTCTTGCCCGCGGTCCGGGGCACTATGCGCTGGGGCGGGGGTACATGGCGCTGGGGCGGTTGGAGGAGGCCAACCGCGAGCTCGACGCCGCCTGGCGGCTGGGCGACCGCGGCCCCGAGGTGGCCTACGCGCTGGGCAGGGTGCTTGCCGAGCGTTACCAGGCGGGGCTGGAAGACGCCGCGCGCCTGGCCGACGCCGACCTGCGCCGCGCGCGCCGGGCGGCGGCGGCGCGCGACTGCCTGCAGCCGGCGCGGGCGGCGCTGCGCGCCAGCCAGGGGGCGGAGGGCGAGAGCCGCCAGTACCTCCTCGCCTTGCTGGCGCTGGCCGAGCATCGCCATGCCGAGGCGGTCCGCCACGGCACGCGGGCCTTCGCCGAGGACCCCGCGCGCTTCGAGGCCGGCCTGCTGGTGGGCCAGGTCCATTTGCAGCTCGGGCGCGAGGCGCGCGAGCGCGGCGACTACGAGACGGCGGCGCGCCGGCTCGACGAGGGACGGCGCGCCTATGCGGCGGCGGCCGCCGTGGCGCGCAGCGCTCCCGAGGTCCATGCCGCGCGCTGCGCGCTCGAGGCCGCCGCGCTGGAGCTCGAGGCGGCGCGCGGCAGCCCGGTCGAGACGGGCTTCGGCGGCGCCCGCGCGGCCTGCGGCGCGGCGCTGGCCGCCGATCCCGAGAGCGCCGTCGCCCACGCCGCGCTGGCGCAGTCCTTCCTGACCCTGGGCGACGATCGGAGCGGCAGGAGCGTCGACCCGGCGGGCGCCTATGGCGCCGCGATCGAGGCCGCCGGCCAGGGACTGGCCGCGGCGGGTCCGGCGGCGGGCGGCGAGCTGCTGCGGCTGCGCGCGAAGGCCTCGCTGCGGCTCGGCCAGGCCTGGGCCGACCGCGGGCGCGACCCGCGGCCGCTCTTCGGCCGGGCCCTGGACGACGCTCGGCGGGCGGTCGGGCTGGTCCCCGGGTCCGCCGCGGCATACCAGGACCTGGGCTTGGCGCAGCTGACGCTGGGCGAGTACCAGGTCGGCCAGGGGATCGATCCGACGGCGGCGCTGGCGAGCGCGGCCGACAGCTTCCGGCGCGGCCTGGCGATCGACCCGGCGGCGGCCAACCTCCACCATCGTCTCGCCTACATGCTCCTCCAGCAGGCGACCTGGGACGGCCTGCACGGGCGCGACCCGCGGCCGGGGCTGTCGGCGGCGGCGGCCAGTTACCATCGCGCCCTGGCGCTCAACCCGCGCACCGCCCAGGTCTACTCCAACCTCGGCAACGTCTACGTGACCGCGGCCGAGTTCGAGCTCGACCACGGGCTGGACCCGCGGCCGGCGCTGACGCAGGCGATGGCCAGTTACCGCGGCGCCCTGGCCCTGAAGCCGCGCTACGCCACGGCGCGCCAGAACCTGGGCGCCGCGCTCCTGGCCCGCGGCGAGTACGAGGCCAAGATCGGCATCGATCCGCGGCCGTCGCTGGCGCTGGGCCGGCAGGAGCTGCAGGCCGCCGCGGCGCTCAACCACAACAACCCGGACGCCGTGAGCAACCTGGCGGCGGCGGCGGTCTACCTGGGCGACTACCTCGCCGGGCGCGGCCTCGATCCGGGTGCGGCGCTCGCCGCGGGCCGGCGGGAGGCGGCCGCGAGCCTGGCCGCCAACCCCAACGACGCCGAGGTGATCCGCACCCGCGCCGAGCTCGATCTGGTCGGGGCGCGCTGGGCGCTGCGCCGGGGCGCCGCCGCCGGCCGCCAGCTGGCCGCCGCGGCGCGGGACATCGGACGTTCGCTCTCGATCAACCCCGCCGACGCCCGCACCTGGGCGGACCTGGCGGCGGTGGAGGAGCTGCGCTGCGAGCCGGGAGTGACGACCCCGGTGCCGGGGTCGCGAGGGGCGCCGGCGGCGGCGCCGCCGCCAGCGGGCAACGGCCGCCGAGGCAAAGGCGGCATCGACGAAACTGGCGCCTCCGTGGCGGCGGTTCGCGACGGGAACGCCGGCGTCCTGCCGGCGGCGAGGCGGGGGCTCGAGGCCGCTGGCAAGGCGCTCGCCCTCAATCCGCGTCTCGCTGACGCCGCGCGCCTGCAGGGAATCCTTGGGCTCGTCGTCGCCCGCCGCGCGCCCGAGCCGGCGGAACGCCGCCGGGCGGCGGCGGCCGCCGCCGAGGCCTTCAACCGGGCGGTGACCCTCGATCCGCTGCTGCGGCGCGAGGTCGAACCGCTCCTCGCCGCCGCGAAGAGGCCGGCAGGCGGCTGAGCCGGGACTCCGATCGCTGCTCTGCTTGGCGCGAACGGCTACCATAGTGCGCCATGAGATACCTGCTGTACAGCCGGCTGGCGCGCTACTACGATCTCATCTACGCCAAGAAGGACTACCGCGCCGAGGCCGCCGAGCTGATGCGAGTGATCGGTCGCTACCAGCGCTCGGAAGGGAGGGAGCTGCTCGAGGTCGCCTGCGGGACGGGGCGCTACCTGGAACGCTTCGAGGAGCGGTATCGCTGCACCGGCCTCGATTTGAATCGACCCATGCTCCGCATCGCCAGGCGGCGCCTCGAGCGTTCACGCCTGGTGGCAGGTGACATGTTGAGCTTCGACCTGGGCGTGCAGTTCGACGTGGTCGCCTGCCTCTTCAGCTCCATCGGCTACATCCATGGCCCGAGGAACCTGAGAAAGACGGTGCGCAACTTTGCCGCCCACCTGAAGCCGGGAGGAGTCCTGCTCATCTCGCCATGGGTGAGCAGGGAGGACTTCGTGGTGGGCAGGCCCGATCTGGACACCTACCAGGACGACGACGTCAAGATCGCCAGGGCCGTCGTCTCGGGACTGAAGGGAGAGAACGTCTCTCGGGTGCGTTTCCATTGGCTGATTGCCGAGAGGAACCGGCCGGTGCGGCACATCGACGACGACGTTCACGAGCTGGCAATGCATTCCCGGCAGGACTTCCTGGACGCCATGCGGGCCGCGGGGCTCGCGCCCAAGCTGATGCGCGGCACCGTCCGCGCCAACGGATCGTTGCGTCTGTACGTCGGCGTCAAGCCCGTGACGGGAGCCTGAACATGAAGATCGAAGCGTTCGCCCTGGAACGCTGGATGACGCGCCACGAAACGCGGGTCCGCTACGACCTCGCGGAGAGCGGCATCTACCCGCTGCGGCTTGCGGACCTGCTGGGATGGCTGCCGGAGGACGAGCGCCGATCCGAGCTCGACCGCCTGCTCGACCTGCGGCTGGGATACGGCGAGGCCCCGGGCACGCTCGAGCTGCGCAGCTTGATCGCCGAGACCTACGCCGGCTGCGATGCCGACAACATCCTGGTCACGACCGGCGCCATCGAAGCGAACTTCCTGCTCTTCAACGTCCTGCTCGAGGCCGGCGATCACGTGATCGCTCCTCACCCCGCCTACCAGCAGCTCTACAGCGTGCCGCGGGCCCTCGGCTGCGAGGTCTCGCTATGGGAGGTGGGGACCGGCGGCGGCGACGGCGGCCGCGGCTACGACCTGGCAGCGCTGGAGCGCCTGATACGGCCCGCCACCCGCCTGATCGTGGTCAACACGCCGCACAACCCCACCGGAGCCATGCTCTCGGCGGAGGAGCTGGGGCGCGTCTACGCCCTGGCCGAGTCGGTCGGGGCCACGGTGGTGGCCGACGAGGCGTATCGCTGGCTCGCCGTTCCTGGCGGCGAGCCCTTCGCGCCGCCGATGTTCGAGCACGGGCCGCGCGGTATCAGCGTCGGCACTGTCTCCAAGCCTTTCGGGCTGCCCGGGCTGCGCATTGGCTGGCTCGCCGCGCCCAAACCGGTGGCATCTGCCTGCTGGGGCATGCGCGACTACTTGTCTCTCAGCCCCGGCAAGTTGAACGATGCCGTTGCGCAGCTGGCCTTCCGCCACCGCCTACGGATCGTCGAGCGCAACGGCCCGATCATCGCCGCCAATCTCGCGGCCACCGAGCGCTGGCTGGCGCGGCACGGAGACATCCTCTCCTGGATGCCGCCGCGCGGCGGTCTGGTGGCGCTGCTGCGCTACCGTCTCGACGTCCCGTCGCGGGAGCTCGCCGACCTGCTGGCGAACGACTACGGCGTGATGCTGGCGCCGGGCTCCGCCTTCGGCCGCGAGCATCACCTGCGCATCGGCCTGGGACAGGAGCCAGGCGTGTTCCAGGCCGGCCTGGACGAGGCCAGCCGCTGCTTCGACGCGCTGCGCAGCCGGCCGCTTTGCACCGGGTGACCTCTCGGCCCGGGGCTCAGACCTCGAAGACGACCCCCGAAGATCAGATTGCCTGCTGACTTTCGGATAGGCCCGGGAATCGATCCGATTCTAACAGTGCGGCTGGGAAGACTCGAACCCCCGACCAAGAGTTTAGGAAACTCCTGCTCTTTCCACCTGAGCTACAGCCGCAGTTGTCACGCTCTGTACCGCCCTGTCACTCTGTGGCGCTAACCCATTCAGCCCTTGTGGCTTACGCGCTAGCACCCAAGAAACGACGCTACCATGGCAAGCCACAGGATTACAAGATCGAACACCTGCGCCAACTCCTCTGCACTGCCGTAGATCTCCGGTATTTCAGCACTGGCGGAAAACTGCCCTCTTCGCCCGGTCGGCGAGCACGCCCCTGGGACGCATCGCAACCGGCTCGCCTCTAGGTTCGCCGCACCCACCAGACGTACTTCATGCTCGAGCGTTCAGGCGCCTGCCTACGACCAGACCTCGTGCCACCCTCCTGAGAACGGTATGATTCCGAGAATGCCCGATTGCTGCGCCATCTCGCCGAGCAGCAACCACTCGTACCTGCAAGGGTTCCGGCCCTGTCGGAGGGCCGCCCCGGCATTCATCCGTCTGGCCGCATTTCGGGACGATTCGCGACCCGCGGATTTCTCTCACGAGCTGCGACGGGTCCGTGTCATATTGCTGCTCGCGCGGTAATGGCAAGAGAAGGATTCCGGGATGAGAGAGTTCCACCTCGAGGTCATGCAGTTGCTTTATGAGGCAGCAGCCGGCCCATGCAACCCGCCGGCGGACCTCTCGCAACGCTTCTCGGAACTCCTCCATAAAAAGTTGGGCCTGACAGACCCTAGTCCTCACCTTCCTCCAGTCGACCAACTCGAGAATCCGCTTCGGCACATCGCAGACATTGCAAGGACGTGCTCTTACGACACCGCCCGGCAAGACGACTACTTTAAAGCACTCGCTCTGGGAATGGATCACCTTCGCCACAAGTCCCAACCAGTGGACCAGGATGTCCTTGGGATGTGCCTCACGTGCACACGACCCGCTCAAGCCGAGCAATTGGTGGAAGCATACAACCAGAATCTTCAAACAGTAACAGGCCTCAGGCGCCTTCTTACCGTGCACCGCCTGTCCAAGCTGCTGAATCGCGGGATCGTGAGCGAGGATCAACAGGAGGCAGCTTCATGTGCACTCTTACGCTGGATTGCTCGTTACTTTCCAGAGACTAAGGGCCTCGGCACTCTTCAGCAGACACTGACTACCATGCGCTCCTCGTTCCTCTATGACATCAACGAGCATTCGGCCAGCCACGGTGTGAACCGAGCTCCGGAGGTTTACTTCGGCCGACGGCGTCGGCCTTGCTCGGCGGCTCTCGCAAGCGGCCTCCTTCGCTTGGGCACAGGCATTACTAGAGTCGATCCCCTCCTGCTGCGGATGATCATCCATTGGCGCCATTGGGACGCCTCGGATCAGGTCGTGACGGCGTATGGTGATTTAGAACAGCTCTCTGATTTTGCTTTTTCTGCGTTTCTTGAGAACCTCCTGTACCAGGTGCTGAAGACAGCTGGCGTTGTCCAGCTCCGCATGCCACTCGAGCTCGCTCGTGTGGCTGTAATTTCGGCCGCGCAAGCTGCCACGACATTTCTACGCTATGAAGAACCGCTGAACCAACCCACTGGCCAAGTTCTGCGCGGCTGGATCGACGCCGCGGTCGCGATGGTATTTCACCCGCCGCTTCTGGCGATTGCGCATGCCCAGGAGTCGCTCCAGCCGGCAGGACGACAACGTGGACCTGGCAGGCCCCCAACGCTCAAGCTACTGCCGTTCCTGAGATCTCACAGCAACCTCTCGCGCCATGAGAAACATTTGTTGCTGAAGAATCTCGTGCACCTTGTGACCGCTTTGGGCAACCTACCCAGCAGCTGGAGCGACGACGTGGTAGCCGATGCAACTCAGCTGCTCATCCAGGGAGTGGCCTACGAGTCCCTCGATTACGAAAGGGACGAGAACACGCCGCCCGAACCCGCTCAGATCCGCAGGCTGCGGCACACCCTCTCTCGGCTGGAGAAGGTTGACGCGAAGCTTCCGTGGTTGCCTCGGCACACGGTGCGCAACGCCTTGGTAGCAGAGATTGCGCTGCTGAAAGAGCGAATTGCCGATCTAACCTTGCAATTGCTCACTGAATGCGGAGGATAGACCGATGAAGGTTCTGGAGACAAGAGCGCGAGATCAGCTAAAGAAGCCTCCCCCGTTTTGCACCATTCAATCTGATCGCACTCTCGCGGCACTACTGCAGAGGTTCCGCGACGGCACGCTCGACCCGCAGACGGCTCTTCGTCACCCAGAAGAGTTTGACCTTCCACCGACGCTCAGGACGTGGCTGTCTCATGCGCGCGGTTGCGCATATTGCCGATCGGCTCTGCATGCCGGCCTCAAACGGGTCGCCTCCGCCTCTGAGGCGGAACCTTTCAACTCTCTTGCGACAAGCACAGAGCGCCTCACATGGGCACATCCGGCGGAGGCCATCGCGGTTCTGGCGGACAGTGGCCGAAGGGCAGACTGGGCGGAAGCTCTCCGATTTCTCGCACACGCCGCTCCTCTCGATCGCACCTTAAGGCGGCGTGTTCTGGCCACGCTACCCTCCTGCAAGGAGGCGGTACGGCCGGGAACTGCGTTATGGACGCTTTTAGAAAACACCGAGCGCGCGATGATGAGCACCGATCCGTCGCCCTGGCCCTCGTGGCTACCTAGATTTCAAGGCATGACCAGGTACGCACAGTCGGCAAGCCCGCTTCATCCGCGGTCCTCCCGATGGGCTCTGGTGTTGATCGCCATCGCCTTGATAGCCAGCCTCGCTGGCTGGTACTTGACCTGGTCCCGAGGCCACCAGATAACGACGCTCATCGCCGGCCAGCGCGCCGCGGCTGCCTCCCACGAGCGGAGCGAGGCCGAGCTCCGGAGGAAGCTGAACGAGACGAGACAGCGCTTGACAAAGGCCGAACGGGCGATCGCAGACCTGCAGGCCAACTTTCATGAGCGCGCTGAGGCACCGGTGCGCGTCGCGGTGCTCCAACTCTTCCCGGCTGTCACACAAAAAGGTGCCGCCGGGATGCCGCCAGAAGCCCTTCATGTCCCCAAGGACGCCAGCATCGTGACTTTCAGTCTCGCATCGTCGCAGGAAATCTTGCCGACTGACCAAGCGATCCTCTCGCGCTCCGTCGACGCCATGTCGGTTGTGCGGGCATCGCCTCTGAGTCAGGGCTCGAGTCACACGGTGAGCGTGCCGGCGGCGAAGCTGCCGGACGGCGACTACACGCTCCGGCTCATTCGCGGTACCCACGGCACAGTCGTGGGCACTTACACTTTCCGAGTGCAACGCGTCGACCGTTAGTTGGGCTCTCCAACCAGGACAAACGGAGCCCATTTTCGCGGATGGCTCCAGTGTCCTGACCGGATCATTTCAAGCTTCGCCTGGCGCAGCGCGTTTGCTTTGTTGGCGGTCTGCAGTAGATGCCGATAAAAACCGGTCATCAGGGAGGCAGTCGATTCATCCTCAACATAGCTCAGGCTTACAACGATGCTCGCCGCACCGGCGTAGAAAAAACTGTGGACCAGGCCGACCAATGCTTCACCGGGAAGAAGAGTGCCAAGGCCCGTTTGGCAAGCAGAGAGGACGACCAGCTCACAGTGTTCCAAATGCGGCAGATTGAAGATCTCGTACACTTGCAATAGCCCATCCTCTTGCGACCCTTCGTTCTGCGCCAGCACCAAGCCCGAATAACGAGGCTGATCCTCCCTAAGGATACCGTGGGTGGCGAAATGGAGACGTCGGGCCGAGACGAGATCGGGATTGAACTTGACATTCTCCTCCGAGGCGTTCTCGCGCAGGAACACGGCCCTGTCCTCGGGTGAAAAAAGAGCAGCGATCGCATTGGCTTCTTGGGCGGAGTACTTGAGGTGCGGAAGTCGGCTAATCTCTTGCAGAAGACCACGATACGCCGCTGTCACCGGCCGAGCGCTCTCACGTTTGCTCTGTGCAGTGTCGCCGACCTCTGGGTCCGCGTAAATCAGGATTTCCTTGCCACGCCGCCCCTGTTCGTGCGGCTGGCGATGCGCCTGCCGCACGCTCGCAAGGACACTCGCGGAAGGCAAATAGGACACGGACCATTTCCCCACCAGGTAGGGGAGCCCCCGATAGTCGCCGAACGCGCCCGAGGTGGGATCTGCGGTCAGCAGGCATTCGAAAGGCAAATGGTAGAGCTCTCCATCGGGAACGACAAGAAGGCGTTTAGCAGATGAGATCATCGCTTCGGCGGGTCCCACCAAAATTCGGTACAACTTGCGGGCACTGAGTGCATAGTCGCCGAGACTACCGGCATCGTTCTGCGACAAGGCCCTAAGAAGCTTGCGGACAAGCGGCACGATCTCCGTGGCCTTATGGAGACTGAAGGTCGCAATCTTCTTGCCGCTGACCACGAAGAGATAGCAGGTCTTCTTGGCGACAAAGTACTCCAGCAGGACAGTATCTGGGTCAAGAAGCGATTGGACTTCTTCGAGGCCCAGAGGCATTGGATAGATAATTTGCGCATAGTATGGATGGCGGCGCCGGATCTCCCGCGCCAGAGACCTCTCTTCGTCCTCGGCCGCTGTCAAACGCTCCTTCAGAATCCCGACCTGTTCCGATGCAGGCTTCGGCATCGCTTGCAAGCGGATCAACTCGCTTTGGATGGTCGACAGGCGGCTAAAAAGCTCTTCTTCTCGGGCCTTGAGCTCCGGAACGATCCCCCGGCGAATGTCGATCTTGGCCATCGCGAGGAGGTCGAGCAGGCTCCGCGCGCGACTGCGCTCGCTGACCTGCAGTGCAAGAGCGACGGAGTCGGGCTCAAGCTGGCTGGCGCCTGCGCCGAGAAGCAGGCCGAGGTAGTACTCGTAATAGCCCCGGTTCAAAGCCAGGTATGAGGCTTCCAGTTGTTGCCCTGGAATCTGAGTGCGAACCGATTCCACTAACCTCGCCGCTTCCTCGATCGCTTGGAGGGCCGCAACCCGGTCATCGAGCTTCTCCTTCAAACGGGCAAGGCTCAGAAGAGTGGTGGCGGTGACACGCGGGTCGCCGACAGCACGGGCAAGAGCAATGGCCTCCGTGAGGCTCTTTCGTGCGCTATCCTTCCGATTGGCCGCCAGCTCGATATCGCCTAGGGCCCTCAGGGCTATCGCTTTCTCGCGCTTATAGCTACTATGATCCGCGATGCGCAGCGCTTCTCGATAGCTTTCGGCGGACTGATCAGACTTATGAAGTACACCCAAGATCGACCCGATGTTGAGCAAAGTCTTAGCTTCTCCGAGAGGGGAGTCGGCTTTCCG
>DATKFK010000668.1:0-5651 GCA_035544375.1 Thermoanaerobaculia bacterium | reverse complement strand
AGCTGCGGTCGGCATAGACGGTGATGACCACCGGGATGATCATGCCGGGCTGTCCCTGAGTGCGGGAGTTGAAGTTCTTGCAGAAATCCATGATGTTGACGCCCGCCTGACCCAGCGCCGGACCGACCGGCGGCGCGGGCGTGGCGGCGCCCGCCGGAATCTGCAGCTTGATCTGTCCCACGACTTTCTTGGCCATCGTCTGTCCTCGAGCCTTGCCCGCTTGGCGCCCCAGGGCGCTAGATCTTCTGCACCTGCGAGAAATCGAGCTCGACCGGCGTCTGCCGGCCGAAGATCGTCACCATCACCTTGAGCGTGTTGCGGTCGAGGTTGACGTCGTCGACCACGCCGGTGAAATTGTTGAACGGTCCGTCGGTGATCCGCACCGGCTCCGCCCTCTCGAACACGTACTTCGGTTTCGGCTTTTCCTTGGCGGTGACCACCTGCTCCAGGATCTTGTCCACCTCGTCCTGGGAGAGCGGGGTCGGCTTGCGGCCGGTCCCCACGAAGCCGGTCACCTTGGGCGTGTTCTTCACCACGTGCCAGGCGGCATCGGACATCTCCATCTCGACCAGGATGTAGCCGGGAAAGAACTTGCGCTGCGTCTCCCGCTTCTTGCCGCCCTTGTACTCGACCACCGTCTCGGTCGGGATGCGGATCTCGCCGAAGGCGTCCCCCATGTCCAGCGCCTCGGCGCGCTGCCGCAGCGTTTCCTTGACCCGCTCCTCGAAGCCCGAGTAGGTGTGAACGATGTACCACTTGCGGTCGCGCGCCGCCGCCTCCGCCCCGTCCGAGCGCTGGGGCGCAGCCGGTCCGGGCTCCTGGAGATGCGCGGGAACGCCGGCCTGCGGATCCGGGTGGGACGAGTTGCCGGAGTCGCTCATCGCTCGAACACCTTGACGATCCCGACGTAGCCGCGCTGGATGAGGATGTCCGAAATCCAGAGGAAGACCGCGAAGACGAAGCTGGTGATCAACACCACGACGGTCGTCGCCACCACCTCGTCCTTCGACGGGAAGGACACCTTCCGCATCTCGAGGCGCGTCTCGGCCAGGAAGTCCTTGATTTTAGTGATCCACCCGTTCATGTCGGCGTCTGTTCCTAGTCTCGAGAGCTGAGGAGATTGGCAGGCCAGGAGGGATTCGAACCCCCAACCCTCGGTTTTGGAGACCGATGCTCTACCAGTTCGAGCTACTGGCCTGTATTCACCGGCTGCTTGCCTTGCTGCTGCTTGCTTCTCCTCGATCTGGTAACGGTCCCGTCATTTCACGATATCGGTGACGGTGCCGGCGCCGACGGTGCGGCCACCCTCGCGGATGGCGAAGCGCACGCCCTTCTCCATCGCGATCGGCGCGATCAGCTCCACCTCGAGGTTGACGTTGTCGCCAGGCATCACCATCTCCGTCCCCTCAGGCAGCTGCGCCACACCCGTCACGTCCGTCGTCCGGAAGTAGAACTGCGGCCGGTAACCGTTGAAAAACGGCGTGTGCCGCCCGCCTTCCTCCTTGGTCAGCACGTACACCTCGCCCTTGAACCGCGTGTGCGGCGTGATCGAACCCGGCTTCGCCAGCACCTGGCCGCGCTCCACCTCGTCCTTCTTCGTCCCCCGCAGCAGCACCCCGATGTTGTCCCCGGCCTGGCCCTGGTCGAGCAGCTTCTTGAACATCTCGACCCCGGTCACGATCGTCTTGGCCGTCGGACGGATGCCGATGATCTCCACCTCGTCGCCCACCTTGACGATCCCACGCTCCACCCGCCCCGTCACCACCGTGCCGCGGCCCGAGATCGAGAAGATGTCCTCGATCGGCATCAGGAAGTCCTTGTCGATCGCCCGCTCGGGCACCGGTATGTAGCTGTCCACCGACTCGATCAGCTCGATCACCTTCTTGCCCCACTCGCTCTCAGGATCCCCGCTCTCGAGCGCCTTCAGCGCCGACCCCCGGATGATCGGAATGTCGTCTCCCGGAAAGTCGTACGACGACAGCAGCTCTCGCAGCTCGAGCTCCACCAGGTCCAGAAGCTCGGGGTCGTCCACCATGTCCACCTTGTTCATGAACACCACCATGAACGGCACCCCCACCTGACGCGCCAGCAGGATGTGCTCCCGCGTCTGCGGCATCGGACCGTCCGCCGCCGACACCACCAGGATCGCGCCGTCCATCTGCGCCGCTCCCGTGATCATGTTCTTCACGTAGTCCGCGTGACCCGGGCAGTCCACGTGCGCGTAGTGACGCTTCGCGCTCTCGTACTCGACGTGCGCCGTCGCGATCGTGATCCCACGCTCACGCTCCTCGGGCGCCTTGTCGATCTGGTCGAACGCCACGAACTGCGCCCACCCCTTCGTCGCCAGCACCTTGGTGATCGCCGCCGTCAGGGTCGTCTTGCCGTGATCGACGTGACCGATCGTCCCGACGTTGACGTGCGGCTTGCTACGCTGGAACTTCTCCTTGCCCATGGCGCTTCGAGTCTCCTGAACGTAAAGCCGCGTCGAGCGGCTGCCTAATCAATCTGCCGCGTCTAGCGGCTGCCCAATCAATCTGCCGCATCTAGCGGCTGCCCAATCAATCTGCCGCATCGAGCGGCTGCCTTATCAATCTGCCGCCGACCCAGGCGGCTGCCTTATCATCTTGGCCGCGTCAAGCGGCTGCTCGATCCATCCGGCCGCCCGTCAGGCGGCTACCCGATCAACCTGGCCGCCCGTCAGGCGGCAGCTGGGACAGTGGCCGCCGGCCAAGCGGCCCTCGAGAGGCCATCCGCGCTGGTTCCTACGGACATTGGAGCCCACGACCGGATTTGAACCGGTGACCCCCTCCTTACCAAGGAGGTGCTCTACCCCTGAGCCACGTGGGCTTGAGACACCCGTAGACGCGCCGTGGGCCTCAGGCCCAAAGCCGCGTCCGACGGTCAAACCGGTCAATCTTACTGTTTCCCCCGATCCCTGTAAAGTCCCAATCCGGAAAGGCCCAGCGGGAGGGAGAGGTATTGTGCCAGACCGGCCCTCGCTTGTCCAGAGCCGCCGTGCCAGGTAGTGTCCGCTCGCTCCGGCGCATCCGCGCTCGAGCGTGGTTCCAAAACGAGGTGTCGCGGATGGTGGTTCCGGAGGACAATCGGCAAGACAATCGGGAGGATAATCGGCAGGAGAATCGCCAGGACAACCGGCGGCAGAATCGGGCCGGGCGCCGGGTGCTGTCCTACCTGCTGCCGGCGCTGCTGGCGGCGGCCGTCTCGTGGGGGCTCGGCGGCTACGCGCTGCTCGACCCCGACGAGGGCCGCAATGGCGAGGTTGCCCGCGAGATGATGGCCAGCGGCGACTTCGTGCTGCCGCACCTCGACGGCCTGCCTTACCTGGACAAGCCGGTGCTGTTCTTTGCCGCCGACGCGCTCTCCCAGCGCCTGCTCGGCACCGGCGAGACCGCCGCCCGCCTCCCCTCGCTGCTCTTCGCGTTCGCGACGGCCGTCCTCACCGGCTGGTTCGCCGGCCGCCTGTTCGGCCGCGGCGCGCGCCGCATCGCCGCGGTCGCCGCGCTTGCCGCCCCGCTGCCCATCGCCTTTGCCCGCACGGTGATCTTCGACAGCGCCCTCGCCTTCTTCATGGTGCTGGCTCTCTGCGCCTTCTACCTGGCGGTCGAAGCGCGCGCCGCCCGGCGCCAAGCGGCCGCCGCAGCCGCCTCCGGGACCGGCGAACCCGCGGCGAACCTGGCGCCGGCCGGCGAGCATCGGTACCTGGGGTGGACGGCTCTGGCCTGGGCCGCCATGGGCCTCGGCGTGCTGACCAAGGGGCCGGTGGCGCTCGGCGTGCCGCTGCTCGCCGCGGCGCCCTTCGCCGTCTACCGGCGCGCCTCCCGCGCGGTCTGGCATCCGCTGGGGCTGGCGCTGCTCGCGCTCGTCACCGGTCCCTGGATCTGGGCGATGTCGCGCCGGGTCCCGGAGTTCCTGCACTACGCCCTGTTCACCGAGACCTGGCAGCGGGTGACCACCCCGGAGATGAACCGCGAGGGGCCGGCCTGGTTCTACGTCCCCTGCCTGCTCGCCGGCGCCCTGCCCTGGTCGGTCCTCGCCCTCGCCGGCTGGCGGCGCAGCCTGCGCCTGCGCGGCGACGAAGCCGCCGCGGCCCGGGGTCAGGGTCTCGCGGACGGGGGCCTCCGCAGCGTCGTCGCAGGACGCGGACACGTCCAAGGGGTCGATATCCCGGACGTCCGGCGCCCCAAGGTCCGCCACGGCCGAAGCCTCGACCCGCGCCGGCTCTACCTGGCGCTATGGGTCGCGGTTCCCTTCGTGCTCTTCTCGTTCACGCACTCGAAGCGGCCCCAGTACATCCTGCCGCTGCTGCCCGCGGTCGCGATCATGGCCGCCAAGGTGTGGGTGGACGCCGAGGACCCGGCCCCCCTTCCCGGAGCGCGCGCGGCAGGCTTCACCTGGCTTGCCCTGGCACTCCTTTGCGTCGCCGGCCCGGCCGTGCTGCCGCACGTTCATTCCGCCCGTCTGGTCCACGTCACCTTGCTGCCACCCACGCTGCTCGCCCTGGGGGCCGCCTTCCTGCTCGGCGCCGCCACTGTCTTCATAGGTCTCCGACGCCGCGGTTCGACGCTGCTGCTGGCCGGCCTGGTCCTGCCGATGGCGGCGCTGCCGCCGGTGCTCCTGCCGCTCCTCGACGAGATCGGCAGCCACCGCTCGGCCCGCGCCGCCGCCGCCGCCATCGCTCCGCGGCTCGCGCCCGGCGCCGAGGTCGTGGCGATCCACGCCTTCCCGCCGTCGCTGCCGTTCTACCTGCGCCGCACCCTGCTGCTCTCCACCCCCCGCGGCCGCGAGCTCACCAGCAACTACGTCATCGCCTACTTCCGGAAGTGGCTCGCCGCCGAGCCGCGGAGCACGCCCCTGCGCCCAACCGACTGGTGGCGCGGCGCCCTTGCCGCCTGCGACCACCCGCTGGTCTTCGTCACCTGGGCCGACGACGCCGCGGACCGTGCCGCGCTCGCCGCCGCCGGCCTGCCGCTGATCGTGGCCAACGACCGCATGGCCGCCTACGGCCCCTGCGCCCCGCACTCCGCCGCCGGGAACCGGTGAGAAGTCTCCATGGAAACGGCACCAGGCATCGATCCAACCACCTCTGGCACGCCCGCCGGCGCCGCCTTCGGCTTCCGCGTGCATTCGGGCTGGGCGGCGCTGGCCGCCGTCGCCGGCCCGCTCGCCGCGCCAACCGTGCTCGAGCGCCGGCGGATCGAGCTGGTCGACCGGACGGTGCCCGGCGGCGTCCAACCCTTCCACGCCGCGCGTCTCCTGCCCCTGGAAGCAGCCCGGCGGCTGGTAGGACAGAGCCTCGAAGGCGCCACCCGGCTGGCCCGCAGTGCGCTCGCCGCGGCCGCCGCCGAGCTGCGCCGCCGGGGCACCGAGGTGATCGCCTGCGGCCTCATCCAAAGCTCGGCCCGCTCCCTGCCGGAGCTTGGCGCCGTGCTCGCTTCGCACGCCCTGGTCCACACCGCCGAGGGCGAGCTGTTCCGCGAGGCCCTGGCCGCGGCCGCCGCCGACCTGGGCCTGCCAATCTTACGGATCAAGGAGCGTGACCTGCTCGACCGCTGCGCCGCCACGCTCGCCACCGCGACCGGCGCCGCCTGCGACGTCGAGCGCCGCCTCGCCGACCTCGGCCGCACCCTGGG
>DATKFK010000667.1:0-2842 GCA_035544375.1 Thermoanaerobaculia bacterium | reverse complement strand
CACCCCGGCGCCTGGCTACGATCACCACGACCGGCTACGGACTACTACGACTGGCTTCGAGCGGCTGCGGCCGGCCATGACCGGCCGCGCCCGGTTACGAGGGAGACACTGCATGCCCGACCGCGAGCGCAGCGAGCTTCTCGACGGATCCTCCACGCCTCCGGCAGGCCCGGCGGCGCCTGGGCTCGACCGCCGCCGCTTCCTGGTCGGCATCTCGGGCGCCGCGGCGGTCGCCGCCGCGGCCGGCGGCGGCGCCCTGGCGCTGAATGCCGTCCTGGCGCGGCCGGCAAGTGGCCAGGAGGTGGCGGCGGCTGGGCCGACCGGGCCCGCCGGGCCGGAAGCGGCTGGGGCTCCGGCTGGGGACGCCGCCGCGACCGGCGCCGCGCCGGCGACCGCGCGCCACGCCGCCTCCTACCGCATGCGCACCGGCGTCGCGCGCAGCGAGTTCCTGATCCCGCCGCAGGCCAGCCTGGCCAACGGCGACGAGCAGCGTCATCCCACCTTCATCGGCAACTACCACAAGGCGCTCCCTCACGACAGCGCCGGCGAGGTCGCGCCCGACGCCTACGGCCGCCTGCTCACCGCGCTCGCCAGCGGCGATCCGAACGACTTCGAGGCCGTCCCGCTCGGCGGCACCACCAAGCTCACCGATCCGCAGTCGGGGCTCGCTTTCGACCTCCAGGGGGCCGACGGCCAGGCGCTGGCGATCCCGCCGGCGCCGGCCCTGGCCAGCGCCGAGGCCGCGGGCGAGATGGTCGAGCTGTACTGGGCGGCGCTGCTGCGCGACGTCAACTTCGCCGATTACCCGGCGCACCCCGACGTCGCCGCCGCCTGCGCCGACCTCAACGCGCTCGGCGATTTCCGCGGTCCACGCCGCCAGGGCAAGGTGACGCCCCAGACCCTGTTCCGCGACGTCCTGCCCGGTTGCAACGTCGGCCCATACCTCTCGCAGTTCCTGCTGCTGCCGGCCCCCTTCGGCGCCGAGTACGTGCAGCGCCAGATCCGCACCTTCCTCCCCGGCACCGACCACCTGACCGGCTTCGCCGAATGGCTGAACGTGCAGAACGGCGGCAGCCCCGCCGGCGCGGTCCAGTTCGACCCGCAGCGCCGCTTCCTGCGCAACGCCCGCGACCTCGCCGCCTGGGTGCACAAGGACGTGCTCTTCCAGGCGTACTTCGACGCCTGCCTGATCCTGATCACGGCGCCCGACGCGAGCGAGGCCGAGAGCGGCGGCATCGGCTGCCCGTTGAACCCGGGCAATCCCTATCTCCGCTCCAAGACCCAGGCCGGCTTCGGGACCTTCGGCGCGCCGGGCATCAAGGGCTGCATGTGCGAGGTGGCGACGCGCGGCCTGAAGACCACCTGGCACAAGAAGTGGTACGTGCACCGGCGCCTGCGGCCGGAGGCGTTCGGCGGCCTGGTGCACCTGCAGCAGACCGCCAACCGCTATCCCGGGCTGCTGCACCCCGATGTGCTCGGCTCGCCGGTGCTGGGCCGCGTGCAGGCGAAGTTCGGCAGCTTCCTGCACCCGGCGGCCTTCCCTGAAGGCTGTCCGACCCACCCCTCCTACTCCGCCGGCCACGCCACCGTCGCCGGCGCATGCGTGACCGTCCTCAAGGCGTTGTTCGACGAGAGCTTCGTCATCCAGAACCCGGTGGTGCCGAGCGCCGACGGCCTGTCGCTCGCGCCCTACCAGGGCGGCGCCAGCCTCACCGTCGGCGGCGAGCTCAACAAGCTGGCCTCCAACATCGCGACCGGCCGCAACCTCGCCGGGGTGCACTGGCGTTCCGACGCCCTCGAGTCGCTGCTGCTCGGCGAGGCGATGGCCATCAGCATGCTGGCTGACCAGCGCCCGACCTACAACGAGAACCGCGGCGGGTTCTTCCAGGGCTACACCTTCACCCGCTTCAACGGCACCCGGATCACGGTCTAGTCAAGCTAGACAACCGCCGGCCAGCCATCCATCCGCTGGTCCCGCCTGGGCAATCTCGGCCGGCAGGGCGCCGGCCTCATGGGGGGTTGCCTTCGTCAACCCCGCGCGCATATTCACAATTGTGCTAGCATACGAAGTATCAGATTAATTCAATGGCCTCCGGCGGAGCGCCGCCGGCCGCCGCGTTGCGTATCGGGAGGAGACCATGAGTTTCATCCGGAGAATCGGCTTTCACGACGACGCGCGGGTTACCCTGCTGGATGTCGCGCGCACTCTGGACAATGGCGCCATCGTCCTCGGCTTCGGCCTTCAGGGGGACAACCTCGACGTGGGACATCCGTGGGTCCTCCTCTTCATGCCCGGCGGCGGTCCCATCATCAGGAATCAGGTCTTCAGCCTGATGGTGACGCCGAACCTCGTCTCGGTGGCCGCGGCGCCCGATGGCGGGTACGTGCTGACCGGGCGCACGCCGAAGGTGCCCGACCGCGCGCCATTCGACGTCTGGGTGCTGAAGCTCAATCCGGACCTGACGCCGCAGTGGAGCCGCGCCTATGGCGGCGCCGGCTCGGATGAAGGGCGCTGCGTCCGGGTCCTGGACGATGGCACCATCGTGGTCGCAGCCCGCACCACCTCCTTCGGCGGTGGAGGCCAACCCCGCGCCTGGCTGCTCACTCTCGATCCTGCCGGCTCGCCGATCTGGCAGTTCGCCTACAGTCCTCTCGCCGCCAGCCCGGCCGATCCTTGCGAGGTGTTCTCCGTCGCCCACAGCCCGTCCTCGGACAAGCTGCTGCTGGCCGGAAGCACGCTGCACAGCCCCACCCATGCCACCAACGCCTGGATGCTGCTGGTCGACCGCAACGGCCACGCCGGACCAGGCTCGAGCCAGGTCTTTCAAGCCACGGACCCCGG
>DATKFK010000666.1:0-24844 GCA_035544375.1 Thermoanaerobaculia bacterium | reverse complement strand
CTGGTCGGCGGGCCACCTCGAGACGGCCGTCTATGCCGCTCTCACCTGTGTCGGCGCGATCGTCGGCGCCCGCATCTTTACGACCTTCGCCGGAGCGGTTCGCGGCGCCTTTGCAACGCCTGGCTGAAACCGCCGACCGTTATTCATCTCGCCGAATAAATGGCAGGCGGCGGCACCGCTACCAGGATCGCCGCCGCCGTTGTCGTCCCCATTGCCGCCCCCGCCGGCGCCGGCACTTGCTGGGCGAGCTTGGGGCCGGAGAGCGAGCGGTCGATGCGGGAGAGCGAAGCGGCGCGGCTGCCGTCGGTGACGAGGAGGCCGGAACCCCTGGCGGCCGGCTCGAGACGGAAGCCGCGGGCGGCGAGGCGCGCCTCGAGGTCGCGCCAGCCGGTGGCCGCGGTGAAGGCGGCCGCGGCCTGCTCGCGGACGCGATTGGCAAGGGGCTGCTGGCCGGTGCGCAAGGGCATACTGGTAGGCGCCGGAGGTGAGCTCCGGGATGGGCAGATCGCAGGCGCCGGTGCGGATCAGGCCGAAGTCGGCCTCGATGCGGCACCGCATCGCGGCGCGCGGTCGCCGTCGAGTGGCAGTCAGTCAAGTCTAGCCGGGCCGGGCTTCGATTTCTCCAGGTAGGTCACTCCGGGCAGAGTGGCGAAATCGGCATCGCTGGTGATCAGCTCTGCGCCCATCGATCGCGCGGTCGCATAGACCAGGGAGTCGGCCATGGCCAGGCCGTGTTCGAGGCCGAGATCGGCGGCGGTCAGCGCTAGAGTGACCGTGACCGGCACCACCTGCGTCTTGGCCAGCTGGGCGACGGCGATCAGCGCCTCCTCGTCCCCGCGTTCGCGCTTGAGCAACCTGTACACCTCGTAGACCACGATGACCGGTGTGAGGATCTCCGCCAGGTTGGAGATATGAACGGCATAGGCCCCGGCGAGCGGACCGTCGGCAAAGAACTCGAGCCAGCCGGCGGAATCGACTACCTTCACACGCGGTCTTTCTTGTCGCGGAAGCCTTCGGTCTTCAGCCCCCGGGCGAAGCCGCGTAGAGTGGACAGCGGCCGGTCAGGAACGAGAGTGATGACGCCGTTTTTTGCAATGACCTGGAGTACCTGGCCCGCCACCAGGGGTACCTCCTTGCGGATCTCTTTGGGAATCACCACTTGGAATTTTGGAGAGATCGTAGCTTTCGACATGATTAGGGCTCCTACGTTTAGTCGATCGATCCAGTCATTGTACTACGAATGACAACTTGCGTCCCTGGGCTCCGGCCAGGTAGAGCGTGTGCCGTGGGCCGCCTCTCCCGGGCCGCCGCTTTTCCCAGGTGAAGCCGGCGGCGGTCAGCCGGCGCTCGAAGGCGGCGTCCGGATCTTCGGACCAGACCGCGAAGACGCCCCCCGGGTTCAGGGCGGCGCGGACGCGCGCCAGCGCCGCGCGGCCGTAGAGCGGATCGTCTTGCCCTTGCGCCGGCGTGCGCGGCCCCTCGTAGAGGTCGAGCAGGATGGCGTCGAAGCCGCCGCCGCGACCGCCCGCCACGCCGGCCGCCGCGGCGGCCGCCGCCAGCGCGATTGTGCCGCCGACGTCGCCGATCTGGACCGTGACGCGCGGGTCGTCCACCGCCTTGCCAGCCGGCTCGGCGAGCGGACCGCGGCACCACTCCACGATCACCGGATCGATCTCCGCGACGGTGACGCTCGCCCGGCGCGGCAGGACGTCGAGCGCGGCGCGCAGCGTGAAGCCCATGCCGAGGCCGCCGATCAGCACCCGCGGCCGCGGCCGGCCAGCGATGGGGCGGCAGGCCAGCCGGGCGAGCTCCGCCTCGGAAACGTGGGCGGCCCCGTTCATCAGCACCCGCCCGCCGATCGTGATCACCAGCTCCGCGGGGCCGCGCCGGCGCAGCTCGAGGCGCCCCTCCGGAGTCTCGGCGCTCGCCACGGTCTGCCAGGCCCGGGTCAACGCCGGCTCATCCGCCGAAGAAGAACTGGAAGGGGATGTGGGCGCGCATCGCCCAGGACGCCTCGTCGTGGGTGGCGCGCGGAAAGGCGAGGTACAGCAGGTCGCGCCCCTCGGCATAGCCGCGTGCCACCAGCAGGTCGCGCATCGCCCGGGTCACCTCGTAGTTGTCGCGGGGCCAGCCGCTGTCGAGGTAGATGCGGATGTCGCGCTTCGGTTCCGCCTCGACCCGCGCGAAGAGGTCCTCGCGCCAGCCGAAGGTGCTGGACAGGCAGCCGATGCAGCCGAAGACGTCCGGCCAGCGCCAGCCGAGCAGCAGCGAGACCAGGCCACCCAGCGACGAGCCCATGGTCACCGTCGTCTCGGGGCCGGGCAGAGTGCGATAGGTGGCGTCGATCCATGGCTTCACCTCTTCGACCAGGAAACGTCCGTAGCTCTCGTAGCCCTCCTGGGTGTAGTCCCGCATCCGGTCGCGAGGGTAGATCCCCACCACGATCACCTTGCGCACCAGGTTCATGGCGTCCAGGATGCGCAGCGTCTCGCCGATCCGCCAGGGGTTGCCGCCGAACGCCTCCTGCGGGAAGAAGAGGTTCTGGCCGTCCTGCATGTACACCACCGGGAAGGATTCGAGCGTGTTCTCGTCGTAACCCGGCGGGTAGAAGACGCGCAGCGTGTGCTCGCGCTCGCCATCGCGCGACTGCAGCCGGATGATGCCGCACTCGCTGCAGCCGGCGTCCCCGAGAAAGTGCGGATAGATGTCGCGCGCCGCCCCGGCCGGCGCGCGGCCCGCCTTCCAGGGCGGAGCGGCCGCCCGGACGGTGGACAGCGCCAGGTAGTTCTCGCCCTGCGCCCAGTGGATGCCCGCCGCGTCGTGGAGCACCGGCTTGAAGTAGCTGTAGACCCCTCGCTCCCAGGTCAGCTCGAACGTGAAGCAGGTGCCGGCGCCGTCTTCGCTCACCGGCTCGACGTCCGCGTCCCAGTCGCGGTCGCTGCGCAGCACCACTCGTCCCGCCGCCAGCGGGTAGTGCACCCGCACGGTGGCGCGCCGCTCGGCCGGAGCACCGGCAGGTCCCGGCAGATTGCAGATCGGGTTCATTCGCTGCCGGAGGCGAGACTGCCGGCGGGCTGGCCGTCGAGGTCGAGCTCCATGAGAGGCAGTACCCGCGGCTGGTCCTCGATCCGGCCGCTGCGCTCGCCGGTGCGGCGCGCACCCATGCGGCAATAGAAAGCCTCGGCGTTGGGCTCGGCTTCGATGTCGACGGCGGTGGCGCCCAGCGCCCTGGCCGTGGCGGCGGCGTGCTCGAAGAGCGCGCGCCCCAGGCCCCTGCCGATCCATTCGGGATACAGCCAAAGGTGATCCAGCTGGGCGCGGCATCCGTCCGGCGACAGGACCAGCGCGTAGAACCCGGCCGGGCTCCCGGCCTCGACGGCGACATAGGTCGGGTTGGCGGCCACGTATTCAGGGGTCAAGGTCAGGACCGGCGTCCAGATCTCGATCCAGCGCTCCGGGTATTGCCAGTGGCGCTTGCCGGCGAGCGCGATCCGGGTCAGGGTCGCGGCAAGCGCGGGCGCGGCGCGGACGATCTCCATGGGGTGCCACCTCCCGGCAAAGGCATCCGCAAGTATAGGCGAAGGCTTTGTCCCCGCTCCGAAACCATTGATGTTAGTATGCGAGGCAGATGGCTATCATAGTGGACGACACGATCGGCCGGATCGCGCGCCGTCTTCGGCTCGAGCGGGATTCTCGGGGCTGGTCGCAGGCAGACCTGGCACGACGTTCCGGTGTCTCCAAGGCGACGATCAGCAAGATCGAACGCGAGGAGATGAGCCCTACCGCCGTCATCCTGGTGCGGCTGGCCGGCGCCTTCGATCTCACCCTCGCGGGCCTGTTGCTAAGGGCCGAGGACCAGAGGGGGCGTTTGGCCCGGGCCGGCGACCAGCCGGTTTGGCGCGATCCCGCCACAGGTTACCTGCGCAAGCAGGTCTTCGGCCGCCCCGATCATCCGCTGGAGGTCGTCCAGATCGAGCTGCCGGCCGGGCAGCGGGTGATGCTGCCGGCCTCGTCCTATGCGCACATACGCCAGGCCGTCTGGGTCCAGGCGGGCGAGCTGGTCATCCTGGAGGGCGGCGAGCGGCATGAGCTGGGCGCCGGCGACTGCCTCGGATTCGGTCCGCCGTCCGAGGTGACCCTGGCCAACGAGACCGCCAAGCCCTGTACGTATCTCGTCGTTCTCGCCCGGGGTTAGCGGGGTTGGTCATGTCCGAGATCGAGATTGAGATCTTGAGCGCCTCGCCGCGGGTCTGCGCGGGATTGAGCGAGATCATGGTGGAGGTGGTCGCCAACGGCGGCTCGGTCAGCTTCATGCACCCGCTGGAGCGAAAGACGGCGGTAGCGTACTGGGAGGGAGCGCTGGCGGCGACGGCCCGAGGTGAACGGATCGTGCTCGGCGCCTGGGATGGCGAGGTCCTGGCCGGCACGGTGACTCTGCTGCTCGACTGTCCGCCCAACCAGCCGCACCGCGCCGAGATCGCCAAGCTGATGACTCGCCTGAGCCACCGGGGCCGAGGCGTGGCCACCGCCTTGGTGCGCGCGGCCGAGCGCCTGGCCGTGGAGCGGGCGCGCACGCTCCTGGTGCTCGACACCGCGACCGACGGCGGGGCGGCGGGCCTGTACGAGAGGCTGGGCTTCAACTTCGCCGGCGAGATCCCGGACTATGCCCTGAAGCCGCACGGCGGGCTGACCGGGACCCGGATCTACTGGAAGCGGCTCGGGTAGACGAAACTGCTGGCCGGAGCGAAGGGGAGGGGGCGTCCCCTTCCCCCCGGAGGGTGGGCCGCGGCTCTTCGCGCAGTCCTCGATCGCCTGCTACGGCACCTGTTTCATGGCGCGGGGTCCCCGGAGACGGTGAAAGCTAGGTGAGCAGCGTCGCGCCCGTGGGTTCCTCGGCGGCGCGGCGCAGCAGCAGGGCGCGGCGCTTCTCGATGGCTTGCAACCAGATGGGCAGGAAGGCGACGAGGTCTTGCAGGGTCTTGTCGACCTTGACCAGCAGGCCGACGAGGCGGTGGCTGACGGCGGCGTGGCACGCGAGCAGGTCGCGGCGGTTCTGCTCGCGGATTCCCGGGTCGCGCTCGGCGGAGGCTTCGGCGAGCGTCGCTTGCATCGCCGCCACGGCGGAGGAGCCGGTGTCGTGGAGCTCGAGCAGCAGCCGGCAGTAGATGGGGATCTCGGCGGCGTAGCGATCCAGGATCTCCATCTCGTAGAAGCGCACGCCGCGCAGCGCCAGCACTTCCTTGAGCTTCGGCGTCAGCCCGCTGATCAGCACCTCGAGGAGCACCGCCGTGTTCTCCCAGGACTGGCGGGAGGAGACCTGCTCGTCGGCGCGCATCCGCTCCGCCATCGCCGTGAGATGAGTGGTGCGCACCTGGTCGAGCCGCTCGACGTAGCCGATGAGGCGGGCGACGGTCGCGTGCAGCCACTCCGCTTCCTCGATGTCCTGGGGGAAGCGCCGCGACAGGAAGTAGTCGGCGTCGTGGAGGCTGCGCGGGTCGCTCGCCATCAGCTCGCCGAAGGTGTCCTGCAGAAAGGCGTGCAGCTGGCCGATCGAGACGCAGAGCAGCTTGCGGATCTCGCCGAGCTGGTCCGGCGCCACGGCGGCCGGAAAACGCGTCAACGGATCGAGCACCTGGCCGTTGAGCAGGCGCAGAGAGAGCTCGGCGCTCTGGCGCGCCTCTTCCAGGGCCGGGATGCGGGAGCGGGCGCGCAGCAGCGGCGCGATGCGGTTGCCGATCAGGTCGGAAACCTGGCGCACCTTGGCCCAGATGTCGAGCAGTCGCTCGGGAGAGCAGTGGAGCAGCGAGTAGTTGCTCTCGAAGACCCCTTCGAGCAGCCGGATGCAGCCCAGGAAGGCGCGGATGCGGGGATTCTGCCAGTGCACCCGCTCGAGCGCCCAATCGGTCACCGAGATCCCTTCGGGAAGGGTGACCTGGTGATTTCCGACCTGGATCATCTGCCTTGGCTTCGTGGGCCACTGCGACGTCATCGGCATCCCCGACAAGCCGCCCGGCCAGTGCCGCGACGGCACGGCCCCACCGAGCGGCCGGCGTTCGGACAGCAGGTCAGGACCGGCGGCAGCGGCGCACCTGGACCCTGCCTGTCGCAAACCGACGCTGGCCGATCATATCCGCAGGCGGATCTTCTCGATAGCGTGCCCGCCGCCGGTCAGGCCATCAGCCAGGCGCCCCCTGCCGGCCGCGCCCGCCGCGCGGACCCGGCTTGGCGCGGCCGGCCGGCTTGGCCTTTGGCTTGGGCTTGCCGCGGGGCCGCGGCGGCGCCGCTGCCGGCGGACTCTCGGCAGGATGGAGGTCGTCGACGTAAACCCGCAGCAGCTCGCCGACGCTGGCGGCGTCGGCCGCATGGCCCACCGGGGTGTGGGGCGTCTCGACGGTGACCAGCTCGGGGATGGTGCCGACGACGCAGCTCGACAGCAACGGATCGAGCTCGGCCAGGAGCTGCAGCGCCTGGCGGCGGCCGGCGGCGCCGCGCAGCCACACCTGCGCCGCGAGCAGCGGCCCGAGCAGCCACGGCCAGGCGAGGTCGGGGCGGCCCGCCGGCGACGCCCCAGCCGCGGCCGCCCAGGCCCCGGGTGCAGCCGCCCCAGCCCCAGCTGCGGCCGCCCCGGCCCCGGGTGCAGCCGCCCCAGCTGCGGCCGCCCCAGCCCCTGCCGCTCCAGCCCCTGCCGCCCCAGCCCCGGCCGCTCCAGCCGCTACCGCCCCGGCCCCCGCCGCCGCCTCCCCCGCGAGCGCCAGGTCGCGCAACCCCACCGGCGCCGCGAGCCGGTCCTCGAGGGTGCGCAGCAGGCGCTGGCCGCGCTGCTTCGACAGCGCCGGAAAGGGCAGGCCGATGGCCAGGACCTGGTGGCCGCGCAGCGCCGGATCGGCGCCAGCCGGGCGAACGCTGTCGTAGAGACATCCCGCGGCGGCGTGCCAGAAAACCTCGGCATAACGGCGCTGGACGCGCTTGGCGCGATCGCCCCAAATCCTGGCCTGGGCGGCGTCGCCCAGGCGGCCGCCGAGATCGGCCAGAGTGGCCAGCGCGTTGTGCCACAGGGCATTGATCTCGACCGCCTTGCCCGACCGTCGAAGCGCCGCCGGCGAGCCCGGCGCTGCTTCGAGCAGGCCGTCCGCGGCGACGTGCAGGCCGCTCCCGCCCGCGCCGCCGTCCGCGTCATGAGCGGCGGCGATCTTGGCCAGTGCCGGCAGCAGGACGTCGCGCATCAGCGCTTCGTCGCCGGTCGCCCGCAGGTAGCGCCAGGCGGCCACGAACAGCCACAGGGCGCCTTCCGGCGGAGGCGGCGTGTCCGGTCGTTCCCCGCCGGCTGTCCAGGAAGCGCGGTCCGGCACCGCGCCGCCGCCGGCGGCCGCGGCGCGAGCCCAGGCGCGAAGCAGCTTCTTGGCCTCGTCGGCGCGGCCGGTCGCCAGCAGCGCCCCGGGAATGGCGATCAGGCTGCCGGCAGCGGCCTCGCCCCCGGGATAGCCGGCCGCGAGGAGGTGTGCGCCGCCGGGACGGCGCAAGGTGAACTGGTCGGCGGCCAGGGCCAGGATCCGCGTCAGCTCGTCCTTGACGGGCAGGCGGTCGAGCAGCTTCTCGCGCCGCCGCCGTTCCCGCGCCAGCAGCTCGAGCGGGTCGCGGTTCCCGGCGCCGCCGCCGGCGGCCACCAGGCCGAAGCGGTCGCCGGCCCGCAGCTCGCGGCGCAGCAGGCCGGGGGTCCACAGGTCTTCCTGGAACTCGAGGCCGCGCCGGCGCTCCTGCTCCAGCTCGAAGCGGTACCACCAATCCGGACGGTGATCGAGCTCGGCGGCGACCGCCAGGAAGATCTCGGCCCCCGAGGACCAGCGCAGGCGCAGTCCCGGCGGCTCGCGGACCGCTTCAGGCGCCGCGCCGTGGCGGTCGGCGCGGCAGAGCGCGTGCGCCTCGCGGCGGCAAAAGAAGGGGCGGAGGACGAGGACGAACGGGCCAGGCGCCGCCAGCACCTCGTAGACGACCACCAGCGCGCCATCTCCCTCGATCAAGGCGACGGTCTTCTGCAACCGGATGCCGCCCGCCTCGTGCTCGAAGACCGGGAACAGGTCGCGCCGGAACGCGGCAAGGTGCCGCACACCCGCGGCGGCCACGAAGAACGGGAAGCGGTTGCAGGCGAGCTCGTGGACGCCGCCGTCCCCGTCGATCACCAGCTCGTCGAGCTTGGACAGGGCGACGGTTCCTCCGGCCGTCGCCGGGTCCGCCGTGGCCGAGGGACCGTGAGCGCCGCCGCCGGCCGCCGCCGTGGCGGGCAGCAGCAGCAGGTGGTGGTCGCGCCGGCTGTGCGCTCCGGCGAGGGTCGAAGCGGCCCAGCCCCCGAGGCCGTCGGTCTCCAGCCACTCCAGGCCGCTGGCGCGCTCGAAGTCGCGCAAGGTTTCGCGATCGACCTCGATCATCGACTTCTCGCCATCGTCCTCGCCATCAGGGAACCACCTCGAGGCCGGTCACGCCCTGGAAGCCGCGCGGCAGCGCCGACCCGCGCCGCGCCCGCTCGCCGGCGAAGGGCGCCAGCTCCGCCGGCTTGAAGTGCCGGTAGTGCTTGCCGGCATGGACCTTCAGGGCTGCCCCTGCCGGCAGGACGGCAACCGCGATCAGCCCCTCGCCGGCCCGCAGGCCGACGATCCGCACCCCCTTGCCGCGCGCCAGGAGCGGCAGCTCGCGCAGCGGAAACACCAGCAGGCGCCCGCCGCTGGTGACCGCCGCCACCCGGTCGCCGTCGCGGTCGTGCACCGGCTGCGGCCGCAGCACCCGGGCGTCCGGCGGGACGGTGAGCACCGCCTTGCCGGCGCGGTTGCGGGCGATCAGGTCGCCGAGCGCGACGACGAAGCCGTAGCCGGCGCTGGTCGCGAGCAGGTAGAGCCCACGGTCCTCCGGCAGGCCGCCCAGCATCAGGCCGACGAAGGTCGCGCCGGCCGGCGGCGCCAGCTGCGAGGACAGGGGCTCGCCATGGCCGCGGGCCGAGGGCAGGGCGTGGGCCGGCAGCGCATAGCTGCGGCCGGTCGAGTCGAGGAACACCGCCAGCTGGCTGCTCTTGCCGCGCGCCGCCTCCAGGAAGGCGTCGCCGGCCTTGTACGGGAGCTCGGCGGGATCGAGGTCGTGACCCTTGGCGGCGCGCACCCAGCCTTTCTCCGAGAGCACCACCGTCACCGGCTCGACCGGCACCAGCGCCGCCTCGTCGAAGGCGCGCGCCCCCTCGCGCTCGACGAGCGGCGAGCGGCGGGCGTCGCCGAACTCGCGGGCGTCGGCGGCCAGCTCGTCGCGCACCCGCCGCTTGAGCCGCGCCTCGCTCGAGAGGAGCTTTTCGAGCGCGTCCCGCTCCTGCTGCAGCTCTTCCTGCTCGCCCCGGATCTTCATCTCTTCGAGGCGGGCCAGGTGGCGCAGCTTGAGCTCGAGGATCGCCTCGGCCTGGGTGTCGGTGAGCCGGAAGCGCGCCATCAGGTGCGGCTTGGGCTGCTCCTGGGTGCGGATGATGCGGATCACCTCGTCGAGGTTCAGGAAGGCGACGAGGAAGCCGTCGAGCAGGTGGAGGCGGCCGAGCACTTTCTCGTAGCGGAAGCGCAGCCGGCGCCGCACCGTCTCGATGCGAAACGTCAGCCAGTCGGCGAGCAGGCGGCGGAGGTTGGCGAGGCAAGGGCGGCCGTCGAGGCCGATCACCGTCAGGTTGACCCGGTAGGAGCGCTCGAGCTCGGTGGTGGCGAAGAGATGGGCCATCAGCGCCGCGGCGTCGACCCGGTTCGAGCGCGGCGTGATCACCAGGCGGGTGGGGTTTTCGTGGTCGGACTCGTCGCGCAGGTCCTCGACCATCGGCAGCTTCTTGGCCTGCATCTGGGCGGCGATCTGCGCCAGGACCTTGTTGCCCGAGACCTGGAACGGCAGCGCCGTGACGACGATGTCGCCGCCGTCGACCTCCCACACCGCGCGCAGGCGCAGCGAGCCGGCGCCGGTCTCGTAGATCTTCCGGATCTCGGCGCGCGGGGTGATGATCTCGGCCTCGGTCGGGAAGTCGGGTCCGGGCAGCGCCTCCCACAGGCGCTCGTCGGGCACGCGCCGGTCGTCGAGCAGCAACATGCAGGCGGCAGCCACCTCGGCGGCATTGTGCGGCGGGATGTCGGTGGCCATGCCCACCGCGATCCCCGAGGCGCCGTTGAGCAGCACGTGCGGCAGGCGTGCCGGCAGCAGCTTCGGCTCCTCCAAGGTGCCGTCGAAGTTGGCTCCCCAGTCCACCGTGCCCTGCCCCAGCTCGGCGAGCAGCGCCTGCGCGAACGGCGTCAGGCGCGCCTCGGTGTAGCGCATGGCGGCGAAGGACTTGGGTTCGTCCTGCGAGCCCCAGTTGCCCTGCCCGTCGACCAGCGGATAGCGCACGCTGAAGGGCTGGGCCATCAGCACCATGGCCTCGTAGCAGGCGGCGTCGCCGTGGGGGTGATATTTGCCGATGACGTCGCCCACGGTGCGCGCCGACTTCTTGAACTTGGCGCTGGCCGACAGGGCCAGCTCGGACATGGCGTAGACGATGCGGCGCTGCACCGGCTTCAGGCCGTCGGCCAGGTGCGGCAGGGCGCGGTCGAGGATGACGTACATCGAGTAGTCGAGGTACGCCTTCTCGGTGAAGCTGGCCAGGGACTGGCGCTCGACGTCCGCCGGGCCGGCGGGACCGCCGGGGCCGCCGGGACCCGCAGGTCCGCCGGGGCCGGCCGCGAACGGCAGGCGCGGCGCCCCCTTGCTGCTTTTCGCGGCGCGGCGCAGGGTCAGACCTCGACCTCGGCGCGGTTGCCCTGGCTCATCAACCACTCCCGGCGGTCGGCGGCGCGGCCCTTGGCGAGCAGCATGTCGATGACCGCGTCGACGTCCTGTTCGTGGGGTGTGAGGGGCGTGGCACCCGGGCCGGCAGGATCGCCGGGTGCGGCGTTCGCGCTCGGCTCGGCGTGCGCGGACGTCTCGCCGTGCCCGGCAGTCCCGGCAGTCCCGGCGGTCGCCGCGGCGCCGGCGGCCCCCGTGGCTCCGGCCGCGGCTCCGGCCGCTCCCGCGGGCTGGGCGGCGGCGCCGGGGTCCTGGGGCGCCGGCAGGGCGAGCAGCAGCTGGACGAGGCGGCGGGTTTCGGGCGCCATGGTCGTCTCGCGCAGCTGCATCGGGTTCATCTCGCCCAGTCCCTTGAAGCGCTGGACGTTGACCTTGCCGCGCAGCTTCTCGGCCTCGATACGGTCGAGGATGCCCTTCTTCTCGCGGTCGTCGAGGGCGTAGAAGACGTCCTTGCCGACGTCGATGCGATAGAGCGGCGGCATGGCGACGTACACCCTGCCATCGGCGACCAGCGGCCGGAAATGGCGCACGAACAGGGCGCAGAGCAGGCTGGCGATGTGGGCGCCGTCGGAGTCGGCGTCGGCGAGGATGCAGATCTTGCCGTAGCGCAGCCCGGAGACGTCCTTCGACCCGGGATCGACGCCGAGCGCCACGGCGATGTCGTGCACCTCCTGGGACGAGAGCACCTCCGCCGACTCGACCTCCCAGGTGTTGAGGATCTTGCCGCGCAACGGCAGGATGGCCTGGAACTCGCGGCTGCGCGCCTGCTTGGCCGAGCCGCCGGCGGAATCGCCCTCGACCAGGAACAGCTCGGTCGATTGCAGGTCCTGGCTGCTGCAGTCGGCGAGCTTGCCGGGCAGCGCCGGTCCCGAGACGACGCTCTTGCGCTTGATCTGCTTGCCGGCCCGCAGGCGCGCCTGGGCGCTGTCGATGGCGAGCCGCGCGATGCGCTCGGCATCGCCGGTATGCTGGTTGAGCCACAGTCCGCAGGCGTCCTTGGTGACGCCGGCGACGAAGGCGGCGGCCTCGCGCGACGACAGGCGCTCCTTGGTCTGGCCGGTGAACTGCGGCTCCCGCATCTTGACCGAGAGCACGTGGGCGCAGCGCGTCCACACATCCTCGGGCGCGAGCTTGACGCCGCGCGGCAGCAGGTCGCGGAACTCGCAGAACTCGCGCAGCGCCTCGGTCAGGCCGGCACGAAAGCCGTTGACGTGGGTGCCGCCCAGCGGCGTCGGGATCAGGTTGACGTAGCTCTCGGCGATGGGCGGCGCCGGCGTCGAGTCGTCGGCGAGCCAGGTGACCGCCCAGTCGACCTCCTCGTCCTTGCCCTTGAAGTGGCCGATGAAGGGGTCGGCCGGCACGCGCTCGGCGTCCGCGATCTCGTCGAGCAGGTAGGCGGTCAGGCCGTCCTCGTAGTACCACTCCTCGTCGTCGTCCGGCACGTCGTCGTGGACGAAGCGCAGGCGCACGCCGGGGCAGAGCACCGCCTTGGCGCGCAGCGAGCGCTTGATCCTGGCGATGGTGAACCTGGGCGAGTCGAAGTACTTGGGGTCGGGCCAGAAGCGGACCGTGGTGCCGGTGTTGCGCTGGCCGACCGTGCCGATGACCGAGAGCTCCGAGGTCTTTTCGCCGCCGGCGAAGCTCATGTGGTGCTCGCGGCCGTCGCGCTTGACCCAGACCTCGAGCTGCCGCGAGAGCGCGTTGACCACCGACACGCCGACGCCGTGGAGGCCGCCGGAGAAGCGGTAGTTGCCCTCGGCGAACTTGGCGCCGGAGTGCAGGCGAGCCAGGATCACCTCGACTCCCGAGACCTTCTCGCCGCGATGCTTGTCCACCGGCATCCCGCGGCCGTTGTCGGCGACCGTCATCGAGCCGTCCTGGTGCAGGGTGACGGCGATCTCCGAGCAGTAGCCGGCGATCGCCTCGTCGGCGGCGTTGTCGATCACCTCCTGCGCCAGGTGGTCCGGGCGATCGGTGAAGGTGTACATGCCGGGACGCCGGCGCACCGGCTCGAGCCCGGTCAGGACCTCTAAAGAGGAGGAGTCATAGGAGCTGGAGGTGGATGTCATTTGATTACCATCGGGATCACCATTCGGGATCACTATCGGGATGCCATCGGGATGCCGTGGGATGCCGTGGGATGCCGTCGGTTCCGCGAGCCCGGGATCGGGGCGGCCCATGATAGCGGGCGGCCGGCGCCTTGACGAGGTGCTTGACGGGGCCGCCGGCTGCTGATAGGGTACGCGGTAACAAAGCGTAAGGTCAAGTCCGTCCCCATCCTGACCATCCTGACGTCCTGAACCAAAGGAGAATGTCATGAGGAACTGTCTCGCTCGCCTCGCCGCAGCCCGGTCGTCCCTTGCCCTTTTGCTGGTTCTCATGGCTCTGATCGGCACGTTTGCGCTGCTGGCCCCTGCCGCCGCGCTGGCGGCCGCCGCCGATCCGGCGAAGCAGGCAGCTGCCGCGGCGCCTGCCGACGCCCAGGCCAAGGCGAAGGCGGACGCGGCGATGGAGGCCTACATGAAGCTCGCGCAGCCCGGCGAGCACCACAAGCGCCTGGACGGCTTCGCCGGCAAGTGGAAGGTCGCCGGCAAGGCCTGGATGGACCCCCATCAGCCGGCGACGGAGTTCACCGGCACCGTGGATGCGTCCTGGCTGCTCGGCGGGCGCTATCTCCAGTCGGTGCACAAGGGCAGCTTCTCCGGCATGCCTTTCGAGGGGCGGGCGATCGACGGCTACGACAACGCCACCCACGAATACTTCAGCACCTGGATCGACAACATGGGCACCGGCGTCATGGTCTTCCGGGGCACCTGTGAGGACCCGTGCAAGGTCCTGACCGAGACCGCCGAGGGCTTCGATCCGATGGCGGGCAAGGTGATCAAGAGCAAGGAAGTGACGACCTACGTCGATCCCGACACCTACCGCTTCGAGATGTACATCGTGGGGGACGCCGACAGCAAGGACGTCAAGGTCATGGAGCTGGTGAGCAAGCGGGACAAGTAGGCCCCGGGAGCTCGAACGAGCGGGCCAGCGAGTCGGCGACGGCGAGGCCCTCTGGCGACGGCACCAGGCGGCCGTCGCGCTCGGCCAGGAGGCCGCGGGCGGCCAGGTCGCCGATCAGCCGGCCGTTGCGGGCGGCGAGGTCCCAGCCGTGGCGGCGCCGGAAGCCGGCCAGGTCGATGCCGGCGGCAGTGCGCAGCGACAGCATGACCTCTTCGAGGGCGAGCTCGCGCCGCCCCAGGTCCTCGCCGCCGGCGACCGGCCGCTCGCCGGCGGCGAGCTTGCCCTGCCAGGCGTGCAGCCTGCGCTCGTTCCACCACCGCCGCCGGCCGTCGAAGGAATGCGCCGAGGGGCCGAGGCCCAGGTAAGGCGTGTGGTCCCAGTACTTGCGGTTGTGGCGCGACTGGTGCTCGGCGGCGCTCGCGAAGTTGGAGACCTCGTAAGCGGGATAGCCGTGAGCGGCCAGGAAGGCATGGGTGAGCCGGAAGCTCTCCGCCTGGCCCTCCTCGGGCAGCTCGGGCAGCTCGCCGCGCGCCGCCCGGAAACCGAACGGCGTCCCCTCGTGGATCGTCAGCTGGTAACACGACAGATGTTGCGGCTGAAGCGCCACCGCGGCCTCGAGATCGCGCCGCCACCTGGCGAGGGGCGGGTTCTCCTCCGGCAGGCCCGCCGCTGGTGAACCTGATCCCTCCGCAGGCCCGCTCGCGCCGCTGCCATGGCTGCGAGCGGCGCGGGCGGTGCGGACGGCACGAGCGGCGCGGGCGGCGCGGCCGGTGCGGGCGGAGCGAGCGGCGCGACCGGTGCGGGCGGCGCGACCGGTGCCGGCGGCGCTCGCAGCGGCGGGGATGCCGTAGATCAAATCGATCGACACGGTCGGAAAGCCGGCGCCGAGCGCCAGCTCCACCGCCCGGCGCGCTTGCTCCGGCAGGTGGCGGCGGCCGAGGAAGCGGAGGGTCTCGGCGTCGAAGGACTGGACGCCGAGCGAGAGCATGGAGACCCCCAGCTCTTCCCGCCACCGGCGGACGCTGGCCTCGGTGACGTCCTCGGGATTGGCCTCGAGAGCGATCCAGGCGTCGCCGGCGACCGGCAGCGCGGCGCGAGCGGCGGCCAGGATTCGCGTCAGCTCCGCCACTTCCAGGGCGGAGGGTGTGCCGCCGCCGAAGTAGATGGTGTCGATGCTCCCCCAGCGCTCGGCGTCCCCGCGCCACATCTCGATCTCGGTCACCAGGCTGTCGACGAACTCGGCGCGTCTTTGCCGTCCGCCGGTCAGCACCGCGAAGTCGCAGTAGGGGCAGATCGCCGAACAGAACGGCACATGCAGGTACAGCCCGGGTCCGGCTGCCATCCCGATAGCTTAAGTCGATCTCGCCCGGTGCCGGACAGGGCCGGCGACACGCATCGGCAATGCGAGCGGACGCGAGCCAGGAAGTCGCCCTGCTCAGGAGGCTTCGCGCTGCTTCTGCCCGCAGGCCGGCGCCTTGTCAAGGCGAGTCAATGGACGGTGGGCGGCGAGTAATAGTCGCCGGGATCCAGCGGCTCGATGCCCATCCCCATCAGGGCGAGGAGGATCCTCCGGCGGTCGTGCGGGCCGTCGGCTTCGAGCAGTGCCTGCTTTTCGGCCGGCCGGAAGGGCAATGCCACGGCCAGGCCGTTGAGCAGTGCGACACCCGGCAGGGAGCCCAGGACGTCGAGATCGAAGGAGAGCCCCTGCTTCTGGCCGTACTCGCGCACCGCCCGCAGCAACGGGGCAGGGTCCAGCTCGGCCTGGGGCTCGAGCAGGTCGGCCGCGAACTCCGCGTAGTCGGCAGCTACCCGCCGGTAACCGCGCACCAGCGCGAGCTCGCGGCGCACCCGGAACCGGCTGACACCCTTGAGCAGGACGAGGTAACGGCCGTCCGCCTGGGGCTCGCAACGCTCGATGCGGCCGGCGCAGCCGACGTCGTAGAGCTCGGGGTTGGCCGGCGGCTCGTCGAGGGCCGGCCAGTTGTCCTGGTGCGGCACCCGGGGCTGGATCATGCCGATCCAGCGTTCGCCGCGCTCCGTTGCGCCCTCGTCGCGGGTACCGGCCGCGGCGCCGGTCGCGTCCTCGACGAGGTGGCGATAGCGCGGCTCGAAGACGTTGAGCGGCAGCCAGTTGCCGGGCAGCAGCAGCGAACCGGTCAGGGGAAAGACGGGGAGCACCGCGGGCAGCGCCGCCGGCGGCCCCGCGGGCGACGCGGGCACCGCCATCAATCGAGGTCCGACTTGAGCACGGCCATGAATGCCGACTGCGGCACCTCGACCGATCCCACCATCTTCATCCGCTTCTTGCCCTCTTTCTGCTTTTCGAGCAGCTTGCGCTTGCGCGTGATGTCGCCGCCGTAGCACTTGGCGGTGACGTCCTTGCGGTAGGGATTGATCGTCGAGCGGGCGATGATGGCGCCGCCGATGGCGCCCTGGATGGCGATCTTGAAGTTCTGGCGCGGGATGGTCTCGGCCAGGCGCTCGCAGTAGTGCAGGGCGCGCTGCCGGGCCTTGTCGCGGTGCACCAGCTGCGACAGGGCGTCGAGCTTCTCGCCGTTGACCAGGATGTCGACCTTGACGAGGTCGGTCTCGCGGTAGTCGAGGATGTCGTAATCGAAGGAGCCATAGCCCTGGGTGATCGTCTTCAGGCGGTCGTAGAAGTCGAACAGCACCTCGCCGAGCGGCAGCTCGGAGGTCACCTGCAGCCGCCCCACCGCCAGGTATTCGAATTTCGTGCCGGCGCCGCGGCGCTCGCGGCAGAGCTCCATCACCGCCCCCAGGTAGCGCTCCGGCACCATGATCGACGCCTTGATGAACGGCTCGCGCACGCTGGCGATGGTGCCGGGATCGGGAAACAGGCTGGGGTTGTCGATGCGCAGCAGCTCGCCGTTGCTCAGGACGACCTCGTACTGCACCGACGGCGCGGACAGCAGGAGCGACAGGCCGTACTCGCGCTCGAGGCGCTCCTGCACCACCTCGAGGTGCAGCAGGCCGAGGAAGCCGCAGCGGAAGCCGAAGCCCAGCGCGGTCGAGGAGTCCTTCTGATAGGTGAGGGCGGCGTCGTTGAGCTTCAGCTTTTCGAGCGCCTTCGCCAGGTCCTCGTACTCGTCGGTGGCGATGGGGTAGATCGAGGAGAACACCACGGGCTTGGCTTCCTTGTAGCCCGGCAGCGGCGCCGCGGCGGGGCGCTCGGCGCCGGTCATGGTGTCGCCGATGGCGATGTCGGACACCGCCTTGATGCCGGCGATGACGAAGCCGACGTCGCCGGCCGCCAGCTGCTCGGTGCGCACGCGCTTGAGCTGCAGCAGGCCCACCTCCTCGACGACGTGCTCCTTGGCGGAGTGCATCAGCCGGATGCGCATGCCGGCCCGCACGGTTCCTTCCTTGATCCGGCACAGCAGCACGGCGCCGCGGTAGACGTCGTACTGGGCGTCGAAGATCAGCGCCGACAGCGGGGCCTCGGGGTCGCCGGTGGGCGCCGGCAGCTTGTTGACGATCGCCTCGAGGACGTCGTCGATGCCGGTGCCCAGCTTGGCCGAGCACAGCACGGCCTCGAAGGGGTCGAGCCCCAGGTCGGCGTCGATCTCCTCGCGCACGCGCTCGACGTCGGCCGACGGCAGGTCGATCTTGTTGATCACCGGCACGATCTCGAGGTTGTACTCGAGCGCCAGGTACAGGTTGGCGAGGGTCTGCGCCTCGACGCCCTGGGAGGCGTCGACCAGCAGCAGGGCGCCTTCGCACGACATCAGCGAGCGCCGCACCTCGTGCGAGAAATCGACGTGACCGGGAGTATCGATGAGGTTCAGGTGATATTCGCGGCCGTTCTTGGCGGTGTAGAGCAGCGACACGGTGTTGCTCTTGATGGTGATGCCGCGCTCGCGCTCGATGTCCATCGAGTCGAGGATCTGGTCGCGGAAGTCGCGCTGTTCGACCCCGCCGCAGCGCTGGATCAGGCGGTCGGCCAGCGTGGACTTGCCGTGGTCGATGTGGGCGATGATGCAGAAATTGCGGATGTTGTCCAAGCCAATGCTCCCCATGCCTGCCGCTGCCATTGTACATCCTACCGTTGATCGCAGTCGTCCCGCTTGGCGCTCGTCGGCGAGGTCAAGCCTGGAGGTGACCATCCGTCGCTTTGGCCGGCCCCGTGAGGACGAAGGCAGTGGCACCAACCGAGAAGGGCCATCGTCATTCTGGCCGTCTCGCACCTTGACAGCAGGTCCACCGAGACCTACACTCCAAGCATCAGCATATTCAACGGAACAGTGTCGCGGCAGGGTCGCGGCAGTGTCGCGGAATGACACCTGAAACCGGCATCACCGCCCCCGAATTTGAAAGCAACCGCGACGCTGTCATCACCATCCAGGGTGGCGGCGTGTTTGGCTTGACGCTCTTGGGGCAGTTGCAGGCGGTTGTCGAAAAGCATCGCTACGCCCCCCTCGCCCTGGCAGGAACATCGGCAGGCGCCATTGTCGCCGCATTGGTCTGGTCCGGGATGAGACCGAGTGAAATCCGCGACGAGTTCGTGAGCATGGTTAAAGAGGATCCGGATGCCTTGGTGTCGCTATTGGGTCCCTTTCCGCCAGGGTTCGATTTCGACGCCTTTTGCAGGCTCAAGGAGCGTGCGGCAGAGTGGGTCGGCGCACTCGACGTATCTTCCCGGCACCGGCCCTGGAACCCGCGCCACTGGCTTGGCGCAGCCAGGATGATAGGTGGCGCTGCCGGCCTCAGGCGGAAGTTGCAGCGCCACGTCGAAAATCGCGGCTTCTTTTCCGGGTCACAGCTCGAACGCAAGATAGATGAGCTGCTCCGTCGTGGAGCGCGCATTCCCGCCGGCGTCACCAATCCAGGCGAGCTTCTGCGCTTCCGCCACTTCGCGGAGCTGATGGAACAAAAGGGCGAGGACTACTATAGGCCGCCGCTGCTCTTGACAGCTACAAACCTGACGCGCCAGCGCCTCGAAGTCATCAGCTCGGTCGACGCCAAGTACATGAATGTGCCGGTCGCAAAGGCAGTGCGCGCGTCCGCCGGCTTCCCGGTCTTCTTCCTGCCGCGCGAGCTGCCGGAGTGTCCCGATGGCGGGTGGTTCGTTGATGGCGGCGTGGTTTCCAACTTTCCCATCTGGGCATTTTCCGATGCATTTCGCTACAAGGTGCAAAAATCGCCTATCTATCGGCGGCTCACGGCAAAACCGTGGATCAGGATCGGCCTGCGAGTGGTCGATGACGCCAGGCCCCTGCTCGACCTGCGGAATTCCAGCGCCTATTTTCGCTCGCTGCTTTCGATGCTTACGGGCAACGCCAGGAACGAGTTGGAAGAGATACTATCGGCGCTGGCCTCGCGGTCCCTGGTGGTCAAGCAGCCCCGCAGCTCAACCGCCGGTCCCGAGTTGCTCGACATTCGCCGGCTTGACGCCGCGAAGATCGAGGAGATGGTGGCGAAGGGCTTTGCATTTGCGGACGATTACCTCGGCGAGAGGAGGTCGCCCGGGGTCTATGCGAAGCCGCCGGCGGCGCTGATCGAGAGGGAGCTTGGCACCCTGGTCGAGAGGATCCTCGGACTCCTGAAGTTTGAACAGTCAGCTGTCAAGTTGCGCGCCAACGTCTTTATACCGGTGGAAGACAGGTTGAAGCTTGTCTTCAGCTGCAACATGGACGACGACGATGATCGGACGATGGAGTTTCCCGATCTCGAAAGCGGCCTAACGGGGTTTTGCTATTCTTCGCGCCGCCCCCAGGTGTGCAACCTGGCCTCCGTTGCGGCATTGCGTCAGAACAATCCCGGCGAGTATAGGAACCTCTTTGGCATGGACCCGACACTGCAGGGGAGGGTGCGGCAGGATAGGTCTTGGCTGGCGACGGTTCCCATTTTCGATCCCTACGAGGTCCGCTTCGTGCAGCAGCGCCAGCAGCTGCAAAACAACAGCCCGCACTACGAAGGCAGGTCCTATCATGGAGTGGAGGCAGACACCGATGGCGCAATTCTTGGGATCCTAACGCTTGACGCAGGATGGGATTACGATACAATTGGGCTGAGCCCGGATCCCGACATCCACTTCAGGGATCCGCGGGTCGAGGCGATCCTGGTCCTGATGCAGACAGCGGCGATGAGCTTGGGGAAGCTGCTCAGCGAAGTATTCCCGGGAGGAGGTCTTGGGTCATGACGGAGAAGGAGCAGCAGGAGCCGCTGTTCGAGTCGGACGAGAATGGTAAGGTTACACATGTGCGAGGGGTCGAGCTGCCGAGTGGATACTTCCGTACCCTTGCCGAGGGATCGTTATCCGACCGGGCGCCGTCGAAGGGGAGTACCTGGATAATTCGCGGCGCTTACAAGTTTGCGCGCCGCATACAGGGAAGATGAAACGCGTATAGCAGCAATGAAACAACTGGATCCTGAGCAGAAGAGGGGACTGCTGCTTGCGGCGCGGAGCGCCGCAAAGGCCGCCTATTGCCCATACTCCAAGTTCCGCGTTGGAGCCTCCGTGCTCGGCGACGATGGCTCGATGTACACGGGTTGTAACATCGAGAACGATTCATTTGGGCTTACGATTTGTGCCGAGCGGGTGGCCGTGTTCAAGGCGATCAGCGCCGGGGCGAAGAAAATCGTTGCCCTGGCGATTTCCTTTCCTGACGCCCCTTCTGGGGCTCCGGAGGAAATGAAGATGCCTTGTGGCGCGTGCAGGCAGGTCATGGCGCAGTTCGCCGAGGCGGACCTGGCGCTCCTCATCGACCAGGCCGGCGAGCTATCGCTTGGCGATGTGCTGCCAAGGCCGTTCAGATTGATCGCCAGACCTTGATGAGCGGCTGAGGGCCCGATGGCGGAGCCCAGGGGCCGGGCCGGCCTTCGCGCTCACAGCTTGAGCACCATCTTGACCATGTCGTGCTGGTTGCCGTCGGGGTCGGTGCCGTAGCCGGGGATGAGGTAGCTGTCGAAGCCCAGGCCGGTCAAGGTGCGGACGGCGTCGGCCTCGAAATCGGCGACCAGCATGCAGGTCAGGTGGCGGAGGCCGTCGTGCTGGGCGATGCGGATGAAGTCGTTGACCAGGATGGTGCCGAGGCCGAGGCCGCGGTACTTGGGGTCCATCAGCCACTTGATCCGCCCGACCAGCCGCAGCGGGCTGCCCTTGCGCCGGTGCAGGGTGGCGTCGGCCACGATGTGGTGGCCGTCGGTGGCGAGCAGGGGCAGCACCTGGTCGTAATTGAGCTCCCGCCCCCACTGCTCGACCAGCGCCCGGTTGTCGATGCGGTCCCAGGCAAAGCGGCGGACCTCTCCGGGCAGCCGCTGGAAGAAGGCATAGAGGGCCGCCGTGTCCGCCGCCGTGAACGGGCGGATCAACAGGCGGCTGCCGTCTCGTAGCACCGCTTCCTGCGGGTACCGGTCGCGCATGTCAGCCACCTCCAGGTCACGTCGAAGAGCTCGAAGAACGAGGCGGATTGCGAGCGTAACACAGCCGTCACCCCTGCCGCGGCACCCTCGCCGCGACACCCGGCACCCGCGGCACCCGCGGCACGGCGGGCGAGGCGGCGCGGGCGGGATAGGCGGGGAAGGAAGCAGCTCCGCGCGCCCGGCGGGACCTCGCCGGCTGCCGTGAGCGGTACACTTGGCTCCATGAGCGAACGCGTGTGGGAGGAGCTCTCCCGGACGCTGCGCAGCAGTGCGCCCTATCGCGCCCTGCTTTCGGGGCGCGGCGAGGTCGTGCGCCTGCCGGTGCCGGCGGCGGCGTGGGTCGGCGACCTGCTGGCGCGCGACCTGGGGCGGCCGCTGGTGGCGGTGGTGCCGCGCGAAGCCGACGCGCTCACCTGGCTGGAAGCCGCACGGTTGTTCTCCACGGTCTCCGGGGCTGCCGGGGCCTTCGGGGGCCAGGCAACGCCAGGCGCCGGCGGCGAGCAGGCGGCGGTGTACTTCCCGGCCCCCTCGCTGACTCCCTACCAGGAAGCCGAGGTGTCGCTGCAGGTCCGGGCGCAGGAGGCGGTGGCGCTCGACTGCGTGCTTTCCGGGGCCACCGCCAACGTGGTGACCACGCCGCGGGCGCTCTTCCGCCGGCTGCCGCGGCCGGAGGTCTTCGCGGCGGCGGTGCTCACCCTGCGCAGCGGCGCCGAGCATCCCTTGGAGCGGCTCACCGCGCACCTGGCGCGGCATGGCTACCGGCGCACCGACCTGGTCTACGAGGTGGGCGACTACGCGGTGCGCGGCGGCATCCTGGATTTCTTTCCGCCGGGCGAGGAGGCGCCGATCCGGGTGGACCTGTTCGGCGACACCATCGAGTCGGTCCGCTGGTTCGATGCGCAGTCGCAGCGCTCCGAGGACTCCCTGGAGTCGGTGCGCGTGCTGCCGCTCTACCTGTTCCCCGGCGGCGCCGAGGAGGCGCGGCGCCTGGCCGCCCTGCTGCTGGCGCAGGACCCCGATCTCGGGCCGGAAGGGGCGGAGCTGCTCGAGAGCCTGCGCGGCGCCGGGTCGTTTCCGGGCTGGGAGAACTACCTGCCGCTGCTGGCCGACAGCGTGTCGCTGCTCGAGGCGCTCGCGGACCCGCTGGTGTTCGCGGTCGACCCGCCGGCCCTCGACGCGGAGGCCGAGCATCACGCGGCGCGGCTGGCCGCCGAATTCTCGTCGCGCCGCGAGGCCGGCCGCCTGGCGGCGCCGCCCGAGGCGCTCGAGCAGCCGGCGGCCGCGGTGCGGGCGGCGCTGGCGGCGGCGTCGCTGGTGCTCGACGGCGGCAGCCCTGCGTCGCTGGCCGGCGTTCTCCCGGAGGCGCCGGAAGGTGCCGGCGCCGGCCCGCGGGCGCCAGGCGGCAGGCCGCGGGTGGACTTCCATGCCGGGCTCACCGACCTGTTCCATGGCCAGCTGCCGCGCTTCCCGCAGGAGGTCGCCACGGCACGGGCGCGCGGCGAGCGCTGCGTGGTGGTGGTGCCGCCGGTGCACCGCCGCCGCACCGAGGAGCTGCTCGAAGGGCGGGAGGTGCCGCTCGGCCGCGGCGGCGTCGAGCTGGCTCCGGGCGAGCTCACCCGCGGCTTCCGGCTGCCGGCCGCCGGCGTCGCCCTCTACGGCGAGCAGCAGCTGCTGCCGCAAGCCAAGCTGCAGCGCCGGCCGTCGCGGACGCGCTACGGGCCGTTCCTCGCCAGCCTGCGCGACCTCAAGGTCGGCGACTACGTGGTGCACGGCGACCACGGCATCGGGCAGTTCGTGGCGCTGCGCTCGGTGGGCCGCGACGGCGATGGCGCGAGCAACCTGCCGCCGGTGCTGCGCGACCTGGCTCCCGGCGGCGGCGGCGGCGCCGGCGGTCCGGGGGGCGCGGGCGGCCTCGGCGGCCCGGCCAGCGGGCCGGGCGCCGCCGGCGGCGCGGGCGCCGCCGAGACCGAGGTGATGGAGATCGCCTACGCCGCCGGCAAGCGCCTGCTGCTGCCGCTCAGCCGCCTGGACCTGGTGCAGAAGTACAGCGGCATCGAGGGCATCGCGCCGCGGCTCGACCAGCTGGGCGGCACCTCGTGGAACCGCACCAAGAGCAAGGTCAAGGGCAGCATGCGCGACATGGCGGCCGAGCTGCTCAAGCTCTACGCCGAGCGGCAGCTCGCCAAGGCGCCGGCGCTGCCCCCCGATACCGACCTGCAGCGCCAGTTCGAGGCGGCCTTCGCCTACGAGGAGAGCCCCGATCAGCTCGAGGCGATCGCGGTCATCAAGGAGGACCTGCAGCGCGAACGCCCGATGGACCGGCTGCTGTGCGGCGACGTCGGCTACGGCAAGACCGAGGTGGCGATGCGGGCGGCGTTCAAGGTGGTCGACGGCGGCGGCCAGGTGGCGGTGCTCGCGCCGACCACGATCCTCGCCGACCAGCACCTGGAGACCTTCCGCCGCCGCTTCGCCGGCTTTCCGGTGGCGATCGAGATGATCTCGCGCTTCCGCTCGCCGCAGGAGGTGCGCGAGCTGCGCCGCAGGCTGGCCGCCGGCCAGCCGGACATCCTCATCGGCACCCACCGGCTGCTGTCGAAGGACATCCAGATCCCCAAGCTGGCGCTGCTCATCGTCGACGAGGAGCAGCGCTTCGGGGTCGCCCAGAAGGAGCGCCTGAAGCAGCTGAAAAAGGACGTCCACGTGCTCGCGATGTCGGCGACGCCGGTGCCGCGCACGCTGCAGCTGTCGCTGGCCGGGGTGCGCGACATGTCGGTGATCGAAACGCCGCCCAAGGACCGCATGGCGGTGGAAACCGCCATCCTGCCCTGGAACAAGGACGTGGTGCGCGAGGCGATCGAGTTCGAGGTCGAGCGCGGCGGCCAGGTCTATTACGTCTACAACCGTGTCGAAACCATCGAGAAGATGCTGAGCTCGCTGCGCGAGATCGTGCCCGGGCTGCGCATCACGGTGGGCCACGGGCAGCTCGACGAGGCCGAGCTGTCGCGCCGCATGCACGCCTTCACCAACGGCGAGTTCGACCTGCTGCTCGCCACCACGATCATCGAGAACGGCATCGACATCCCCAACGTCAACACCATGATCGTGCACCGCGCCGACCGCTTCGGCCTGGCCCAGCTCTACCAGCTGCGCGGCCGGGTGGGGCGCAGCAACCAGCTGGCGTACTGCTACCTGCTGGTGCCGGCCGACCGGGTGCTGTCGCAGCCGGCGCACAAGCGCCTGGCCGCCATCCGCGAGTTCACCGACCTGGGCGCCGGCTTCCGCATCGCGGCCCGCGACCTCGAGATCCGCGGCGCCGGCAACCTGCTGGGCGGCGAGCAGAGCGGCCACATCGCCGCGGTGGGCATCGAGACCTACCTCAAGCTGCTCGAGGAATCGGTGCGCGAGCTGCGCGGCGAGAGCGTTGCCGAGGCGCCGTCGGTGGCCATCGACCTGCCGGTGCCGATGTCCATCCCCCCGGGCTACGTCAGCGATGCCAACCTGCGCATGGAGCTCTACCAGAAGATCGCAGCCTTCGAGAGCGCCGAGCGGGAGCTGCTGGCCGAGCTCGCCGACCGCTTCGGGCCGCCGCCGCCCGCGGTGCGCTCGCTGGTCGAGGTGGCGGCGCTCAAGC
>DATKFK010000665.1:0-12036 GCA_035544375.1 Thermoanaerobaculia bacterium | reverse complement strand
CGGCGGGTGACCTTCCCGGGCGGCGAGCCGGTGTTCTTCGTGCGCGACGCACGGCCTCGCGAGGAGCGCGCCGGCGCCGACTTCGTGGCGCTGCTGTCGTCGGTCGGGACGAGCACCACCGTGCTCGTCGACGGCAAGCCGGTCGGCGACGTCGTCACGGAGGTGAGCGAGCTCTCCGGCACGCACGATTCGAGCAACGACGGGATCCTGATCGCGGCCGGTCCGGACATCGCGCCCGGTACGGCTCTCGACGGCATCGGCGTGCACGACATCACGCCCACGGTCCTCTACGGCCTGGGCCTGCCGGTGGCCGAGAACTTCGCCGGCCGGGCCTGGACCGAGCTGTACAGCGCCGAATTCCGCCGGCGCCATGCGCTGCGCACGATCCGGACGTGGGGCCCGGCGCGGGCGGCCGCGGTGCGCAAGTCCGCGGCGGACGACAAGCTGATCCTGGAGCTGCGTTCGCTTGGCTACCTGCGCTGACCCCCGGCAGGGTCCTCCGGTTCGTGGTCGAAGACCCCATGCGTGTAGAGGCGTGCGTCGAGATCGTTGGTGGCCTGCGCCTGTTCGAGCCAAAGGTTCCAGTAGGCGATGACCTCGCCGTCGGACAGGTTGCGCAGGTCGAGGTCCTCCTCGCTCAGGAACTCGTCCCGTGGCTCGCTCACGAGCCGCCTCCTGCGCCAGGCACGTCCTTGCTCATGATCGCCAAGCGGTGAACGACCACCGCCTGCCCTGAGCTGAGCAGCGCCCGCAAGCGGCCCCGGTTCAGCTGCTCGGTCAGCTCGAGGTAGGGATTGCTCAGCTCGGCCATGGCCTCGAGTCCATCGCGATGGGTCTTGGCCGGCGGGTTCCGGCCCTCAGGCGCTCGCCTGCGGGCCGTTGACCATCCATGGCGTGCCGAAGCGGTCGACCAGCATGCCGAAGGACTCGGCCCAGAAGGTCTTCTCGAACGGCATCTTCACCTTGCCGCCGTCGGCCAGGACCTCGAAGATCCGCTTCGCTTCGGCGGTCGTCGGATAGCCCAGCGACAACGAGAATCCCTGCATTTCTTGGTAGGGCTGGCCGTCCATCCAGTCGGATGCCATCAACGTGCCGCCGTCGAAGACGAGGCGCGCGTGCAGGATCAGGTCGGCGCTTCCGGGCGGTATCTGGGCCGCGGCCGGGGAGGAGCCGCCGGTCATCAGGTCGAGCTTGCCGCCGAACGTGCGCTCGTAGAAGCGCATCGCGTCGGCGCAGGTGCCATCGAAGAACAGGTAGGCGCTGATCGGGGGCATGGCCGTCACTCCTTGGCTTGGGAAGTTGCAGCGTGACAAGGCCGCGGTGCCGCGGTCGGGAATCTGTCTCCCGGCTGCCGGAGCGGATTGTATCGCCATCCGGTCGGTCCGGGCGCTCAGGGGCGTGGCCGGTCCGGGCGCCCAGGGCGTGGCCGGATCGGCCGCCCAGGGGACCCTCGGTCCGTTGGGCGGCCGAAAGCGGCTGAAGAGGAGTAGGAGGAGCCTAAGCGGGTGGACAGGTGCAATGCGGGAAGCAGGAGCTGCCGCCGGTGCAGACGTCCGGCGCGCTCCCGCCGGCAGCCTGGCCGAGCAGGGCGCCGTCCAGATGGTCGAGGTTCGTCAGGGTTTCGCGGCTGAGCGTCAACCTCTTCTTCACGCGTGGTTTCTTCATCGTTCGTCCTTTCTGCTCCGCGGAGACCGGCCGTGCGAGAGCATCACTTTGATACGTGCAGCCGGCGCCTGAAGTCGCGCCTGCCTGGGCGGCGGAGCGAGGGCGCGCCGCCAAGAGGCGCATGACGCCGGGTGTGGAATAGTTGTTGCACTTTGCTCCTCCGTCGCACAGCCGGCCGCGGCTCCGAAAGGAGAGCCGCGCAGGCAGCCGGCCACCTCTCGGGCGTGGAATCGTGTCCCGCTGCGGCAAAGAGGGTAGCGCTGAGTGCGGGCCGAGCTGGCGGGAACGGGGGAGAACGTGAAAGCAAGGACGATGCTGTGTGCGGTCTTGGCGGTGGCGCTGGCGGCGAGCCCGCTGGCGGCGATGAGCAACGACTTCGGCGTGTTCGGCTCCTATATCAAGCCCAGCGACGCCGACAACTCCTCGGGCGGCGGGGCCAAGCTCCGCTTCGGATTCATCGACCTGCGCGCCACCTATTTCACCGACCTGACCTACAGGCAGTCCAACGAGGTCTGCCCGCCTTTCTGCGCCAACACCAAGCCAAAGTTGAAGTTCGTGCCGCTGGAAGCGGGCCTGGTCTACAAGTTCGACGATTGGGGCGGCCACGAGCGCCAGCCGGTGAGCCCGTTCATCGGCGGCGGCGCCGGCTACTACCTGCTGCGCGGAGTCAACGAAGGGGTTTTTGGCCACTTCCAGAACGAGTGGGGATGGTACGGCGTCGCCGGCACGGACATAAACTTCAACCCCAATTTCGGATTGCTGCTGGAGTTCCAGTACCGCCGCGTCCGCGGCACGGTGACGGGTCCCAATCCGTCGGACCTCACCTTCACCAAGACGACCTTGCAGCTCGGCGGTCCGGGCGGCAACGTCGGCGTGGTCTGGCACTTCTAGCCCGCTCTACCAGCCCGGGTCCAGCCCGCGTCGAGCTCGCACGCGCGCCGCTGCGGGCGGGCGGCGGCGTCTGAAACGTCGAGCCGGCGCGTCGCGGTGCTTGGACGCCGCACGCGCCGCCCCCATCAACCCGCGGCCGGCGCGAACGGGTTTTCGATCACCAACTCGCCAAAGCTGCGGCCGGCTTGCAGGTCTTCGCTGTAGAGCCTCTTGCAGTTTCCTTCGAGGGCAGCCTGGACGATGAGGGCGTCCCAAAACGAGAGACTTGCTCGCTGGTGGAGATGGGCTGCGCGCAGCACCGTCCCGCCGTCCACCGCGACCATGGTGAACGTGCTGAGGTGCGTGATCGCCGCCAGCGCCGCTTGCTGCGAGACCGGCCGCGCGAGCTTACGGGTGACCGTCACGTAGAGCTCCTGCAGCACTTGCGGGCTCAAGACGATCTGGCCGGCACGGCCCTGTTCTGCGAAGAGCCGCCTCGCCCTGGCCTGCTTGGCGGGAGCGTCCTGGTCGAAGAGATAGACGAAGACGTTGGTGTCGAAGAAGGACCTACCGCCTGTCATGCAGCTCGTCCCGAGTCCACCGGCGGCTGCCCCGACCGCTCTTGGCCTGGGTAGAGATGCGCAGGATCTCGTCCGTGGCCTGTTGCCAGGCAGCATCCGTGGACGCGAAGGCCGTGAGGTAGTCGCGCAGGAGCGCGTTCACCGAGGTGTCCTGCTCCAGGGCACGCATCCTGGCCCGCCGCAGGACCTCGTCATCGATGGTGATCGTCAAGTTCGCCAAGGAATGACCCTCCGTGTAGCACGGGATCAGTGTAGCACGAAGACCTGCTCCTGACCCCGGTCCAGACCCCGGACCCCGGATGCCCCGGACACCCGGCCCCCCTCCCCCGGAACCCCCGGCTCCTCGGCAGCGCGGGCGCTGGCCGAGCAGCTGCGCGTTTCCCCTGAAGGGATCTCCGGATTCCTTGCCTCCTTCTTGCATGCATCGTCAGGGCCGGAGGGGCTGTCCGCCTCGGACCGCCCGCTGCCGGGAGGCCTCGGGGCGCCAAACGCAGGCTGCGAGCGAAAAAAGGAGGGGGGAGATGAGCTACGTCACCGCAGGTCGTTGCCGCAGGTCGCCATGGTCCGGATGGGTGCTCGCCGGCGTTCTTGCCGCGGCGCCGCTGCTGCTGCTGCCGCCGCCGGCCGCCGCGGCCGGGTCGGCGCCGCCGCCGGCGCCCCCGGCGAGCGCGACACCGCCCACTTATACCAGCTACCCGGCCCCGCCACCGCTGGCCACCAGCGCCGGGGAGCCCTCGCTGAGCTACGACGCCAAGTCGGGCGACGTGATGTTCGAGGCTGGTCTGCAGACCCTGCGGGTGACCTTCGACGACTCCACCTCGCCGGCCCGCGCCAGCTGGACGGACGCGAGCTACCTCCTGACCTCGACGCTGACGCTCGACCCCATCCTCTACACCGAGAGGACGACCGGCAGGACCTTCGTCTCGCAGCTCGCCGGCGCCACCAGCCTCATGGCGTACAGCGACGACGGCGGCGCCACCTGGACGCCGAGCCAGGGGGCCGGCATCCCGGCCGGGCCCGACCACCAGACCGTCGGCGGCGGCCCGCTGCCGAGCGGCATGCTCACCACGATCGCCTACCCGTACGCGGTCTACTACTGCTCGCAGGCCATCGCGCTCGCCAGCTGCGCCGTGAGCCTCGACGGCGGGCTGACCTTCGGGCCGGCGGTGCCGATGTACAACCTGACGCAGTGCGGCGGTCTGCACGGTCACATCAAGGTGGCTCCGGACGGCACGGCCTACGTGCCCAACGCCAACTGCGGCAACCAGCAAGGGGTGGCGGTCTCGACCGACGCCGGCGTCACCTGGACCGTCCGGCTGGTTCCCGGCAGCAACTCACCCGGCGCGTCCGATCCGTCGGTCGCCGTTGCCTCCGACGGCACGCTTTACTTCGGCTTCGCCGACGGCAGCGGGCACCCGGCGGTGGCGGTTTCGCACGACCGGGGGCAGACCTGGACCAACGTCTGGGACGTCGGCGCCTCCCTGGGCATCCAGAACACCGCCTTCCCGGCGATGGCGGCCGGCGACCCGCTGCGCGCGGCCTTTGCCTTCCTGGGCACCACGGCCGGCGGCAACGCCACCGGCGACGATCCCAGCTTCCCGGCGGTGTGGCACCTCTATGTCGCCCATACCTACGACGGCGGCGCGACCTGGGTGACCGTCGACGCGACTCCCAACGATCCGGTGCAGCGGGGCACCATCTGCACCGCCGGCACCAGCTGCGCCTCGACCCGCAACCTGCTCGACTTCATCGACGCGCGGGCCGACGGCAAGGGACGGGTGCTGGTGGGCTACGCCGACGGCTGCGTCGGCAGCTGCGTCGCCGCCGGGCCGAACAGCGGCACGGCCCTGGGCACGATCTCCCGCCAGCTCTCGGGCAAGGGGGTCTTCGCCGCCTTCGACTGAGAGGCGCGAGCGGGACCACGGCTCAGAACCGGCGATCGACGGCGATGAACGGTTCCCGGTAGCGGCGGGCCGAGATCCCCCACACCCACTGGCCGTAGCCGGCCTCGACGAAATACTCCTGGTGGCGCCCGAACGGCACCAGGAGCGAGAGGGCGAGGCGCAAGAAGCTGGCGTCGTTGAAGTTGTTGGTCGCGGACACGCCGAAGCGGTCGTCTGGCTGCGGCGGCGAGTCGTTGCCCAGGCTGCGGTAGAACGAGGCGGCGAATTTGCCGTAGGAGTGCAGGAAGGGGAGCGGATACCCGATGTCGAACAGCACCGGCACCTGGTCGGCGGGCGCGCCCTCGCGCCAGATGTAGCCGGTCTGAAGCTCCCACCAGCCGCCGTGGAAGGCCGACTGGCTGATCAGGTAGGTCAGCCAGTAGTCGTGCTTGAGCACACCGCGCCAGCTGGGGCTCTCGCCGATGTGGTGGCCCTGCGAGTCGTACAGCTCGCGGGTGTAGGGGCCAGGCAGGGCGTAGAAGATCGGCGTGCGGTAGGTGAAGGCGAGCGCCATCGGCAGGTTGCCCTGCGTGAGGGCGTACTTGCAACCGAACCAGGCGTCGGAAGGGCCGGAGTTCTCCTCGCCGTTGTTGTGCGGTCCCTCCGTGCCGTCGAGGTAGGTCATCAGGAACGTCGCGGAGAAGTTCTTGAACAGCCCCACCTCGCCGTCCAGGTAGAGGTACCGGAAGTCGTGGTAGCTGATCTCCCCCGAGCCGTTGCGGTTGGTGTAGGCGTTGCCGTGGGTGTCCCACGAGGTGGACGCCGTCTTGTCGCTGTACCCGAAACTGATGTCGCCGTCGCCGGGGGCGGGGACCCACGCTCCACCGGCCCAGGACGTGGCCGGCGCCGCGAGGGCGGCGAGCGCCAGCGAGACGAGGCAGATCCAACGCGGAAGCGGTCTCATCGGCATTCCTCCCAGGCGGACGCACGTCCCACGGGTGGACCTGCGTCCGACCCAATAGCTACCGAGTAGTCCTGAAATAGATCTTCTTCTAGAAATAAGTAAGTGCGCGAGGCAGCGCCAACCGAGCCGCTCCCCTTATTCAGTGCGATCGCACATGATGGCAGACTGGGCTGCGAGCCGCCGAATGAGGTCATGCGCCGAACGCATCGATCGCGCCGGCGGGGTGGTGCGGCGCGGGCCGCAGGCGGGCGAACCCCTACCGGCGTGGTCCTTGGGCCGCCGGGTCCTTGCGGGTATTGTCCTTCCTCCTTGCGCAGCGGCTTGAACTAGCCTGGGGCATTGGCTAGACTGCGCAGCTGGACCTGTGGGCCAGAAGATCGCTGCGCCGGGCAGGCCGCCTGCCGGGAGACTTTCGTGCAACCGAGGAAAGTGCTGGTTGTCGACGACTCGAAGCTGATGCACAAGATGTACGAGGTGATGCTGCGCCAGTATCCGCTGGTGTACGCCTCGGACGGGCGCCAGGCCCTCGACCGCCTGCGCGAGCATCAGGACATCGATCTCGTCCTGCTCGACGTCAACATGCCGAACATGAATGGTCTGGAGTTCCTCGCCCAGGTCAAGGCGGGAGGGGGCCGCGACGGCATGTCGGTCGTGATCATCAGCACCGAGGGGCGGGACGAGGACACCACGAGGGGCCTCGAGGCCGGCGCCTCCGCCTACATCAAGAAGCCGTTCCACAGCGAGGAGATCCTCGCCGTGATCTCCAGCCTGCCGGCGAGGTCTGCCGCATGAGCGACCGCCCGCCGGCGCCGACCGCCTCGGGTCTCGAGCTGGTCGCCGAGCTGCGGAGCACCCTGGACCGGGCCGGCGAGCTGGCGCGGGTTGCCGAGGTCAACCTGCGCGAGCTGGCGGAGCGCGGCGGCGATGCCGCCGGCCTCTCCCGCGTCACCGAGCTCGAACGGCGGCTGTCGTCGGCCGAGTCGGACGTCAAGGAGCTGGCCTCGCGCCTCGTCGACTCCGAGCACCAGGGCGGCAGGCTGATGAATCTCTACGTCGCCACCTACCAGCTGCACGCGACGCTCGAGCCGGCGGAGGTGCAGGCGACCATCGCCGAGATCGCCATCAACCTGCTGGGCGCCGAGCAGTTCGTGCTGTTGCTGCGCAAGGACGACGCGCCGGGCTGCGACATCGCGCTGCTCGGCGGCACCGGCAGCAGCGCGCGGGGTGCCGGCGCGAGCGAGGTCAACGGCCTCTACGGCGGCGAGATCTACAACGGCGGTGATCCGGTCGTCGACGCCACGCTGGCCGACGGCGTGCTGCGCCTGGGCCCGACCGCCGACTCGAAGGCGCTGGCGGCGGTGCCGCTGCGGGTGCAGAACGAGGTCGTCGGCGCCCTGGTGCTGCTCAAGCTGCTCGACCACAAGCCGATCCTGCGCGCCGAGGACCGCGACCTGCTGGACCTGCTTTCGGCACATGCCGCCTCGGCGCTGTTCGCGGCACGGCTGTTCGCCACCAAGGACCGCAAGCTGCGCACCCTGGAAAGTCTGGTCAAGCTGGCGCGCGGAGAGTGAAGGACCGGGAGCCGGCGACGACCCCGGCCGCCGCGCCAACGGCACTAGGTTAAGGGAATGGCCATCTCCGGAAGCCTCAAGGATGTTTCCGTCGCCGACGTGATGCAGTTCATTCACCTCGGACGGCGCACCGGCACCCTGCTGCTGACGCGGGGCGCGCAGCGCGCGATGATCGGCTTTCACGGCGGCCGGCTGGTGTCCGCGCAGGCGCCGCGCACTCCCAAGCTGGGCGACCTGCTGATCTCCTCGGGGCTGCTCGACCGGGCGAACCTCGAGCTGGCGGTCCAGACCCAGGCGCTCGAACGCGAGCGGCGCTCGCTCGGGCAGGTGCTGGTGGGCTCCGGGGCGATCGACGCGGAGGGCCTGCGCCAGGTCATCGCGCAGCAGATCGAGCAGGCGGTGTCGGAGGTGATGGTGTGGGACGCCGGCACCTTCGAGTTCGCCATCGACGACCTGCGGCCGATCGACGACATCGCGCTCTACCCGAGCGACGTGCTGCCGGATGCCGACCTCAACACCCAGATGGTGCTGCTCGAGGCGGCCAGGATCTTCGACGAGCGCAACCGCGGCCGCGGCGAGCCGCCGCCGGCCGAAGGGGCGCCCCCGTTCCCGCCCCTCTCCGCCGTTGCCCCCGTCTCCCCCCTTTCCCCCGGTGCCCCCGTTGCGACATCGCCGGCGTCCCCGGGCGCCGCGGCAGCGGGAGCTGGCGGCTTCGCGGCGCCGGCCGCGGCGCTGACGGCGGCTGCCGCCGCTGCCGTGGAGAGGCGCCGCGCCGGGCTGACGCGCAGCACCGGCGCGCACCACGCCGCGGCATCCGTGACGGCGCCGGCGGAGAGGTACCCGGACGGCGACGAGACCCACCCGGCGCTGGGGCCGATGTTGGCGGTGGCTGCGCCGGCGGCGGCCGGGGCCCATGCGGCTGGCTTGCTGCTGCTCGATCCCCGGCCGGAGACCGCGCACCGGCGCTGGGAGATGCCCAAGCACGCGGCGGAGCGTCTGCACCTGCAGCTCGTCTCGGGCGACGCCGTCTTCGCCGAGAAGCTGGGCGAGGCGCTCCACCACGAGGTCGCCGGGATCGAAGCGCTGGGCATCGACCAGGCGGGTGCCGCGGCGCCGGGAGAGCCGCCCCCCATCGTGGTGGTGGACCTCCGGCAGGGAGGGGTGTCCCTCGAGCAGGCGGCAGCCCTTCGCCGCGCCCGGCCGCGGGCCTCGATCATCGCGCTCGTGGACCCCGGCGTATCGGTGGCGAAGGTCTACGCGGCGGGGGTCCTGACGGCGCTGCCGGCAGACGTCGAGGCGGTGGCCGCCTGCGTCGAGAACCTCATCGAGAGCCGTGACGACCTGATCCGGGGCGGCCCCGGGATCGTGCCGGCGGGGAGCGCGCAGTCCGGCGTGGCACGCCTGCGGCGGGTGTTCGGCGACCTGCGGTCGGGGCTGATCTCGGCGACCGTGGCCCTCAACCTGATGCACATCATCTCGGAGTCCGTGGAGCGCGCGGTGCTGTTCCTGGTCAAGCGCGACCAGCTGGTGGCGCTCGGCGCCTTCGGCGCGGACAACCTCGGGCGGCCGCTGGCCGAGCTGACGCGCGGCATCAAGCTGTCGACCCAGTCGGAGAGCGTCTTCGCCCGCAGCCTCTTGCTGGGCGAGGTGCAGTCGGTGAGCTTCGAGGAGGCGGGCCTGCCGGAGCCGTTCGGCTCGCTGGTGGGCCGCTCGCGCACCGGGCAGGTGGTGGTGTTCCCGGTGCTCGGGGCCCAGCGGGTGATCTCGGTGATCTACACCGACAACGGCGAGCGCGACCAGCCGATCGAGGACATCGACATCCTCGAGCTGGCGACGGCGCAGGTCGGGATGGCCTTCGAGAACGAGCTCCTGCGGCGGCAGATCTCGCAGAACCGGGAAGAATAACCTACGAGGGCACCCCCCGGTCCTGGTGGGGCCACGGACTCCCCGGATGGCGACCTGGCGGCTCGCTGAGGGGTGTGCCGAGAATGGGGGGCTTGCCTCGCCGCTTAGAGTCGCCATCCGGGGAGCCCGTGGCCCTGGGACCTCCCCCCTCTCCGGCGGTCTTGCTCTCCGGCGATCGATTTCTTATACGGGAGTTGGGCGAGCTTATTGCGGCGCTCGGAAGGGGTCGTAGGGTACTGGGTTGAAGCCGGCTGGGGGATCGAAAGTCACGTCCAGAAGCTGCTTGGATTCGGCCTGGACGACTTCTTCGTGGGATTTGAAGGCTGCGCCGCCGACGCTTACCGTGGTTTCTTGGTACACCGGGAAACCGTCCAGCCCGCCGATCTTGCTCGACCAGTCGGCGGAGCTCACCTGCAGCGAGGCCAGGACGCCTGACATCTTGTTGTAGGCGGCGTAGAGGTCGAGGTCCTTGGTCAGCCACATCTGGGTGGAGACCCGCAGGCCCTGGGCATTGCTGAGCTCGACGTCGACACGGTGGGCGGTCCAGTTGCGGACCTTCCTGGTCTCGGTCGAGGGTTTGATCGACGACTTGAGCTGGTTCTTGGCGACGAACTGCTGGAACTGCTCGCGGTCGCCGCTGGGGACCAGCTTCGCCCAATCGACCGGCAGGTCCACCACGCTGTAGGTCCGGTCGGTGTGGTTGACGAGATAGAGCTTCTTGCGGTCGAGCCTGACGATGGCCGACAGCGGCCCCTCGTCGCGCCGCATCTTCTCGGCGGTGAGCCAGATCTTGACCTCGGAGTCGCGCGGCTCCTGCGCGCGGTCGCCGACCTTGAATGCGTCGGTGTGGCCCTTGACCGTGAGGACGAGGTCGGCGCCGGCCCTGGCGGCGAAAGCGCCGGCCAGGACTGCGGCGAGCGGCAGGGCGAGGAGCAGGGCGGCGGGCGAAGCGGCGTGGCGGCGAAGCATACGGCCGGCAGCTTACGCGCCTGACCCGGGCTTGGCAAGGCAGGCTTCGCCGTCGTCCGCCGTCATTTTTCGTCGTCACCGCAGCCGTAATCGCCGTCACGGAGTGGCCCCGCCGCGGCTTTTGGAGCAGAATCAGCGCAGGTTTGCACAGCGCCGGGGGTTCCAGGTCCACGCGCGGGGCCGGCTTCAGGGCCCCGGCGCTCGGAGGATGCATGAAAGCAGCGAGCTCGACGACGACCTGGACGCTCACGATCTTGACTTCCGTCGCGCTGGCCGGCGGCCTGGCCTGGGGCCGGCAGGGCGCGGCGGCCGAGCACGAGCGGCACCGGTCGTCGCTGCGTCTGCCATGGAAGGAGGCGGGCCTCACCGAGCGCCAGGCGGCCGCCCATCTGCTCAACCGCTTCGCCTTCGGGCCGCGGCCGGGTGAGATCGACCAGGTCGTCGCCACCGGGCTGGACCGCTGGTGCGAGCGCCAGCTCGCCGCCGATCTGCCGGACCCCAACCTCGAGGCGCGGCTGCGTGACATGCCGGCCCTGGCCATGTCGCAGGCCGACATGGTGCGCACCTACCGGAACCCGGGGCAGGTCCTGGCGGAGGCGGAGAGGGCAGGGGTCATCGACAAGAACGAGCTGGCCGCCGCCAAGGGCGACCAGGGGCTGATGCGGCTCTATGCCGCCGGCAATTTCGACGGCAACGGCCGGGGTGGCCCCGGCAACCCGAACGCGAACGGCCCAGGCTATGCGAACGGCGCCGGCAACCCGAACGGTGCCGGCAACGCGAACGGCCCTGGCAACCCGAACGGCAACGGCAACGCGAACGGTGGCGGCAACCAGAACGGCAACGGCAGGAACCCGGGCCGCGCGGCGAACGGCGATCGCGCCGCGGCCGCCGCCGGGGCCGGCGTCGCCGCGGATGCGGAGGTCGTTCGGCCGGAGCTGCGCGCCAAGCTGCTCGCGTTCGCGCGCGAGCGCGGCTATCGCCCCGAGCACGAGCTGCAGGACCAGCTCCTGGCGCAGAAGCTGTTCCGCGCGGCGGAATCCCAGGACCAGCTGCGGGAAGTGATGACCGACTTCTGGTACAACCACTTCAACGTCTCGGCGACCAACGGCAGGGCGCGTCCCTACCTGCTCTCGTTCGAGCGCGACGCCATCCGGCCCAACGCGCTGGGCAGCGTGCGCGGACTGCTCGAGGCCACCGCGCGCCATCCGGCGATGCTGTTCTACCTCGACAACGCGGAGTCGACGGCGGCGGCCAACGCGCCGACCCTGCTCGGCGACGAGATGCAGGCGATGCACGCCTGGCGCCCGCCGTTCCGCGGGCCCGGCGGCAACCCCCGCCCGCCCGCCGCCAAGGGTCCCCAGAAGAGCCAGGGCCTCAACGAGAACTACGCTCGCGAGCTGCTGGAGCTGCACACGCTGGGCGTCGACGGCGGCTACACGCAGCAGGACGTCATCGAGGTGGCGCGCGCCTTCACCGGTTGGACCGTGCTGCCGGCGGGCCCGGCCCGCGAGGGGGTCGAGAGGCGGCTCGACAAGGCGCGGCGGTTCGGCGGCCTGGGCTTCCAGGTGGATGGGGACTTCCTGTTCCGCGCCGACATGCACGACTCGGCCGCCAAGACGATCCTCGGC
>DATKFK010000664.1:0-2367 GCA_035544375.1 Thermoanaerobaculia bacterium | reverse complement strand
GCTGCGCATGACCCTGCAGGACGGCGAGGAACTGGAGGGCCTGGCCCCCAATGACCGCTCCTTGATTGACGGTGCCGGCCTGCTGCTGACCCCGCCCGACCAGCGCTCCAACACCCAGCGCATCTTCGTTCCCCGCAGCGCCATCCAGACGCTCGAGGTCATCAGCCTCATCGGCGCTGCGAAACGTCGTCCGGGCGCGGCTGAACAGTCGGAGCTCTTCGGAGGCCAAGGGGAGTAGGTTGCCGATCCCAAGTCCATTACAATCGTCCCGATGAAACTAGGCGAGCTGGCAAGTCGGCTGGGTGCGGAGCTGCGGGGCGATCCCCAGGTGGAAGTCACGGGCGTAAAAGGAATTGAGGCCGCCGGCCCATCCGAGATCACCTTTGTTGCCAACCCCCGTTACTCCGCGCTGGCTCGTACCACGCGCGCCGCAGCGGTCCTGGTGGAGCCTGAGTTTCCCCAGATTCCCACCCCGACCCTGCGCCTCAAGAGCCCCTACCTGGCCTTTTCCCGCGCGCTCGGCCTCTTCTATCAGCCGCCCGCCTATCCGCCAGGCATTCACGAAACCGCGGTCATCGACCTCAGCGCCCAGATCGGCGAGGGCGCCCACATCGGCGCATACGTCGTCATCGGGCCTGGTGTCCGGCTGGGACCGCACTCTACCCTCCTGCCTCACGTGGTGCTCTACCCCGGCGTGCATGCCGGGAGCCATCTATTCGCCCACGCCCATGCCGTGGTCCGCGAGGGCTGCGTGCTCGGCGATCACGTCACCCTCGAAAATGGCGCCATCGTCGGCGCGGACGGCTTCGGCTTTGCCAAAAACGAGGCCGGCCACTGGGAGAAGATTCCGCAGTCCGGGCCAGTGCGGCTCGGCGACCGCGTCGACGTGCAGGCCAACGCCTGCATCGACCGCGCCACCGTGGGCGCTACGGAGATCGCCGCGGGCGCCAAGATCGACAACCTGGTCCAGGTGGGCCACGGCTCCCGGGTGGGCGAGAACACGCTGCTCTGCGCGCAAGCCGGATTGGCGGGATCCTCGGTGGTTGGTAGCAATGCGATCCTGGCCGGACAGGCGGGCGTGGCCGGTCATTGCGAGCTGGGTGACGGCGTGATTCTCACGGCCCAGTCCGGCGTCTCGCACGACGTGCCCGCCGGAAAGATGCTCTCCGGTTCGCCGGCGTTCGATAATCGCACCTGGCTCCGCGCCGTCACCATCTTCCAGCGGCTCCCGGAGATGTTGAAGCGCCTTGACCGCCTGGAGAAACAAGCTCGTACCTCATCACCTGCAGCGGATGGAAAGGCCACTGAGGAATGAGAACGCCCCGCCTCACCCCTGGCACCGGCTTGGCCTTCGCCTTGTTGGCGGTCGCGGGCTGTCACTCCTATCACGTCGATGTGACGGTGGAGAACCGCACCGGCGGCCTCATCCGTCTCCTCGAGGTCGATTACCCCAGCGCCAGCTTCGGGGCCGATAACCTCGCCTCCGGCGCAACCATGCGCTACCGCATCCAGCTTCAAGGCAACGGTGCGCTCAAGGTCCAGTACACCGCGCCCGACAACCACCAGTTTCAGATTCAGGGCCCCGCGGTCACGCAAGGCCAGGAAGGCAAGCTCGCAATCGTCCTTGAACCCGACGGCAAGGCCGACTTCAACGCGGACCTCAAGCAATAGGGATTAGGGTGGAGTAGAAGACGAGGGATGGAGGGACGTTCAAAGAAAAGAGGCTTTCTACTACTGCCTATTTTCCTTACTGCCTATCTCCTACTCCCTGTTAGTTAACTACTCCCTGTTACCTAACTACGCTCTGGAACAACGGCGATTTCAACAGGCTCGCGAAGTCCGAGTCCGATGCCGCAAAGTGGACCAGCAGTTTGCCCGAGCTCGAGCTCACATCCGTATCCGCCAGCGCCGCCTTCTCGGAGTCCGACCCGCTGAGCTTGCGCACCACCACCGCCGCGTTCAGCAGCGACGACACCGTGGCCGCCGCGAACGCATCGCCGGTCATGATCGTCAGGTCGAACCTGACGCCGTGCTGAAAGTCCATCCCGTACCACGACACCTGCAGCCGCTTGCGCACCGACTCGAAGTCCGTGACCGAACCAGCCTCGCCCAGCAGCTGCTTCATCATGGTCTGCGTGCCCTTCTGGTCGAGGATGCTCCACAACGGCTCCGAATCCACCGAGCGCATGGCGTCCATCATGGTGGAGTTCGTCAACATGTTCGACGTATTCCCATCGCGCGCGTCCAGCGATGCTTTCACCGCGTCCAGGCCGCCGAAGACCATCGTCGACTCGTCGACGAAGCAGAGCACCATGCCGGTCTTGCCCATGGGATAGATCCGGCTTGTCCCCACCACCGTCGGCTTCA
>DATKFK010000663.1:0-4607 GCA_035544375.1 Thermoanaerobaculia bacterium | reverse complement strand
CGCCCAACAACCCCACCGGCGAGGCGCTCCCGGTCGCGGCGGTCGAGGCGCTGCTCGACCGGCTGGAAGGGCCGCTGCTGCTCGACAACGCCTACGGCGAGTTCAGCCGCCACGACTACCGGCCGCTGCTCGACCGCCATTCGCACCTGGTCCTGCTGCGCACCTTCTCGAAGGCCTGGGCGCTGGCCGGGCTGCGGGTCGGCTACCTGCTCGCCGACCCGCGGCTGGTCGCGGAGCTGCTGAAGGTCAAGCTGCCCTACAACCTCGGGAAGGCCGGGGTGCTGGCCGGGCGTGCGGCGCTGGCGGCGGGGCCGGCGGCGCGGCGGCGGATCGCCGTGGTCACGGCGCGCCGCGAGCCATGGCGGCAGATGCTGGCCGCGGCGGGTCTGCAGGTGCTGCCCTCGGAGGCCAACTTCCTGCTCGCGCGCTGCTCCTCGCCGGCGGCGGCGCGGGCGGTGCGCGACGGGCTGGCGGCGCGCGGCATCCGGGTGCGCGACGTGGGCGGCTACCCGGGGCTGGCCGGCTGCCTGCGGATCTCGGTCGGCAGCGGCGCCGCCCTGCGCGCCACGCGCCAAGCGCTCGCGGAGATGGGCGCGGCGGGCGAGATCGGCGAGGCGGGCGACACGCGCCATGCCGGCGAGATGGGTAATGCCGGCGAGCTGAGCGATGCTGGCGAGAGGCGGGATGCCGGCGAGATGGGTAATGCCGGCGAGCTGAGCGATGCTGGCGAGAGGCGGGATGCCGGCGAGATGGGTGATGCCGGCGGAGCGGGTGATGGTGGCGACAGGCGCCATGCCGGCGAGATGGGTAATGCCGGCGAGCTGGGCGATGTCGGCGAGAGGCGGGATGCCAGCGAAGCGGGCGATGCCGGCGAGAGGCGGGATGCCAGCGAAACGGGCGATGGTGGCGACACGCGCCATGTGGGCGAGATGGGGCATGCGGGCGACATGGGGCACACCGGCGAAGCGGGTGATGCGGGCGAGATCGGCGATGCGGGAGAGATCGCCGAGGCCGCCAAGGCTGACGGCGGCCGCGAGGCGGCGGCGGACCTCGCCAAGGCCGCCGCCGCCGCCGCACCCGCCAGTCCCGGGGCGCCGGCGCTCGCGGGTCCGGCGGTGGCCGCCGCCTCCGGACGGCGGAGCGAGGTCGAGCGCTCGACCGGCGAGACGCGGGTGCGGCTGGCGCTGGGGCTCGACGGCGGCACGCGCCGGGTCGAGGTCGGCAATGGCTTCTTCGGCCACATGCTCGAGGCGCTGGCGACGCACGGCGGGCTGGGGCTCGAGGTGACCGCCGCCGGCGACCTGCACGTCGATCTCCACCATACCGTCGAGGACGTCGGCATCGCCTTCGGCGAGGCCCTGGATGCCGCGCTTGGCGAGCGGCGGGGAGTGACGCGCTTCGGGTCGGCCTTCGCGCCGCTCGACGAGGCGCTGGCACGCGCGGTGGTGGACCTGTCGGGGCGCGGCTTCTTCGTCTACAGCGCGCCGCGCGAGCTGGCAGCGAGCTGGGTCACCGCCGACTTTCCCCTGACCCTGGTCGCGGACTTCTTCCAGGCGGTCGCCGATCGCGGGCGGCTCACCCTGCACCTCGAGATCCTGGCCGGGCGCAACGGCCACCACGCCGCCGAGGCAGCCTTCAAGGCAGCCGCGCTGGCGCTGCGGCAGGCGGTGGCCCGGCGCGGCGCGCCCGCCCTCGCGTCCGGGACGGCGGTGGCTGCGGGACCCGGCCCCTCGGCGGCTGCCGCCGGCGCGGCCGGGGAGCGCGGCGACGTGCCAAGCACCAAGGGGACGCTGACCGCATGAGCGACGGACGCGACGGCGCCGCCGGCGGGCAGGCCGCCGAGTCCGACCCGCGCGCCGCACGTGCGAGCCATGAGCACGCGCCGGTCGACGGCTCGGCGGCAAACGATGCGGCAGCAGCCTCGGCGGCGCAAGACCCGACGGCAGCCTCGGCGGCGCAAGAGCCGACGGCAGGCTCGGAGGCGCAAGCCCCGGCGGCAGGCTCGGCAGCGCAAGATGCGGCGGCAGGCTCGGTGGCGCACGATGCGGCGGCAGGCTCGGCGGCGCAAGAGCCGGCGACCGTCTCCGTTGCCGGCCGCCGGGCGCCTGCTGCCCGCCGCGAGGTGGTGGTGGTGGACGCCGGAGTGGGCAACCTGGGCAACGTGGTGCGGGCGTTTCAGCACCTGGGCGCGGCGGCGACGGTCACCCGCGAGGCACGCGAGGTGGCTGCGGCGCGCTGCCTGATCCTGCCGGGGGTCGGCGCCTTCGCGCCGCCGCGCGAGGCGCTGCGCGGACCGCTCGAGGCGGCGCTCGGCGGGGCGCTGGCGGATGGCGCCTGGCTGCTGGGGATCTGCGTCGGCTTCCAGTTGCTGTTCTCCGCCAGCGAGGAGTTCGGCGTCACCGACGGCCTGGGGCTGCTGCCAGGGCGCGTCACCCGCCTGCCGTCCGGAGTGCCGGTGCCGCACATCGGCTGGAACCGCCTGCACGACCTCGCCGACCACCCGCTGCTGGCCGGTCTGCGGGAGGAGGCTGACAGGGGCGGCGATGCCGCGGCTCCGGTCGCGCGTCCCGCCGGCCGGCATTTCTACTTCGTCCACGGCTATGCGCCCGACGACGTGCCCCAGGACGTCTGCCTGGCGCGGGCCACGCACGGCCGCGGCTTCGCGGCGGTGGCGGGGCGCGGGCGGGTGATGGGGACCCAGTTCCACCCCGAGCGCAGCGGCGAGGCCGGGCTGCGCCTGCTGGCCAACTTCCTGGAGATGGCGGATGGAGCTGCTGCCGGCTATTGACCTGCGGCGCGGGCGGGTGGTGCGCCTGCGGCAGGGAGACGACGCGCGGGCAAAGGAGTATGCCGGCGATCCGCTGGCGGTGGCCGCCGGCTTCGCCGCCGCCGGCGTCCGCCGCATCCACGTCGTTGATCTCGACGCCGCGCTCGGCGAGCCGCCGCAGCGCGAGCTGGTGGCGCGCCTGGTCGCGGCGCTGGCGGCCGGTGCCGCGGCCGGCGATGGCTCCGCGCCCGGCAGGGTCGGCGTGCAGCTGGGCGGCGGCCTGCGCGGACGCGCCGACGTCGAGTGGGCGCTGGCGGCGGGTTGCGACCGGGTGTTGATGGGTTCGGTGGCGGCGCGCGATCCGGAGACCTTCGCCGCGCTGGCGCATGCCTTTCCCGGGCAGGTCCTGCCGGCGCTGGAGGTGGCGGGGGGCGAGCTGCGGGTGGCCGGCTGGACGCAGGCCGCCGGCAGCTCCCTCGACGAGGTCTGCGCCAGCTTGCGGGGCCTGCCCTGCCCGGCGGTGCTGGTCACCGACGTGGAGCGCGACGGCATGATGTCCGGCCCCAACTTCGAGCTGACGCTGCGCGTCGCGGCGGCCACCGGCCTGCCGGCGCTGGTCTCCGGCGGTGTGCGTTCGCTTGCCGACCTGGCGGCGGCGGCGACCCTGCCCGCGGTCGCCGGCGCCGTGCTCGGCCGCGCCCTGTACGAGGGCCAGATCGACCTGCCGGCGGCGCTCGCGGTCTGCTCCGGCGCTGCCGGACGGGGCTGGCCGGGCGATGATGCCGCGGGCCGCCCAGATGCCCCGGCGGCGGTGAGCCCGGGCGAAAAAGGGGCGGCCGGCGCCGGGCCGAGCGGGCTCACCCGCCGGGTGATCCCCTGCCTGGACGTGGCCGCGGGACGGGTGGTCAAGGGCGTGCGCTTCCGCGACCTGGCCGACCAGGGAGACCCGGCGGCGGCGGCGGCGCGCTACGCCGCCCAGGGCGCCGACGAGATCGTGTTCCTCGACGTGACCGCGGCCCCCGAGGGGCGGGACACCGACCTGGACTGGGTGCGGCGCACCGCCGAGCGGGTGTTCATCCCGCTGACCGTCGGCGGCGGCCTGCGCTCCGCCGAGGACGCCGGCCGCGCGCTGCGCGCCGGCGCCGACAAGGTGGCGGTCAACACCGCCGCGGTGCGCCGGCCGGCGCTGATCGGCGAGCTGGCGCGCCGCTTCGGCAGCCAGTGCGTGGTGCTGTCGGTCGATGCGCGCCGCGCCGCTCACGACGGCGGCGCCGCCTGGGAGGTGGTCGTCGAAGGCGGCCGCACGCCGACCGGCCTCGACGCCCTGGCATGGATCGCTGCCGGCGTCGCGGCGGGCGCCGGCGAGGTGCTGCTGACCAGCATCGATCACGACGGCACGCGCGGCGGCTACGACCTGGCGCTGGTCGCCGCCGCGGCGGCGGCGGTGCCGGTGCCGCTCATCGCCTCGGGCGGCGCCGGCTCCGCCGCGCACCTGGCGGCGGCGCTGGCGGCGGGGGCCGCGGCGGTGCTGGCGGCCTCGATCTTCCACCAGGGGACCCACACGGTAGGCGAAGTCAAGCGCGCCCTCGCCGCCGCCGGCTTTCCGATGCGGGAGGAGGTCGCATGAAACCGCAGGATCCGGATGCCTCGCCGGCCGGCGGCCCGGAGACCCGAATGGGGACCGGTGCGGAGGCCGGGTCCCCGCGATCAGCTTGCGGGACAGAAACCGCCGCGAAGCCGGAGCCAGGGAGCGCAGGACCGGAACCGGGCGCCGCGGCGCTGCGATGGGTGCCGGCCGCGGGACCGAGGCCGACAGCCGCGGCGGACCCTTAAGCCGGCG
>DATKFK010000662.1:0-2258 GCA_035544375.1 Thermoanaerobaculia bacterium | reverse complement strand
CATGGCTCCCGGCGGCCGGCTCGCCGGAACGGTCGGCGCCGTGATCGGCGTGGGCAAGGGGCGCGGGATGGGGCTGCTGCTGATGCTGGTCGGCGTCGCCGTCCTGCTGACGGCTGCCATCGGTTACTCCATACCCAGCTTGCGCCGGGTCGAGGAGGACCTGCCGGACGCCCTACCTTCCGTGCTGCCTGCGCTGCCGATCCTGCCGCAGCCCATCGCGGTTCTCGAGTCGGCGTGAGCGGAGGCTGAAGACGATGAGAAACCTCCTCGAGGACATCCGCTCCGCGGTCCGCTCCCTCAACCAGCGGCGCGGCATTCCCCTGCTCATGATCGTGACGCTCGCCGCCGGCATCGGCGCCAACACCGCGGTCTTCAACGTGGTCAACGCGCTCCTCCTGCGCCCGCTGCCCTACCGCGCGCCCGAGCGGCTGGTGGCGCTGCACGAGATGCAACACGGCAAGGGTTCCAGCTTCGATCCCGTCGCGCCGTTGAACCTTCGCGATTGGCGGCGGGAGACCCGGGTCTTCGAGGCGGTCGGCGCGTTCCGGCGCACCAACTACAATTTGAGCGTCGACGAGCGGTCGGCGTGGGTGCAGGGGGCGCGGGTCGAGGCGGGCCTCTTCCCGCTGCTCGGTGTCGCGCCGCTGCTCGGGCGTGGTTTTACGCCGGAAGAGGACCGTCCGGGCGGCGATCACCGCGTCGTCCTCCTGAGCCATGCGCTGTGGCAGGAGCAGCTCGGCGGCGACCGCCGGGCGATCGGACGCCGGCTGCGGCTGGACGGCGACGACTACGAGGTGATCGGGGTCATGCCGGAGCGCTTCGGCTTCCCGGAGTGGGCGCGGCTGTGGACGCCGCTCGCCCTCGACCCCGACGCCACCGGGCGCGCCGACCGCTCCCTGAGCGCCTTGGCCCGCCTCGCGCCGGGCGTCACCGTCGCGCAGGCGCAGAGAGCCCTCGACGAGGTCGCTCTGCGGCTTGCCGCTCGTTATCCCGAGACCAACCGGGGGAGCGGCGCGCGGGTCCGCCCGCTGAACGAAGAGCTGATGCCGAAGGAGGCGCGCCTGGGCCTGCTGCTGCTGCTCGGTGCGGCCGGGTTCGTCCTCGTCATCATCTGTTCCAACTCGACGACCCTCCTGATCGTCCGCGTCCTGGGGCGCTGGAAGGAGTTCGCCATCCGCGCCGCCCTGGGGGCGCGGCGGGGGCGTCTGCTGCGCCAGCTCCTCACCGAGAGCCTGGTGATCTTCCTGCTCGCCGGCGCTCTCGCGGTCGGGGCTGCCGTCGCAGCGGTCCGCCTCCTGCTGGCCGCGGTGCCGACCGAGTTTCCTTTCTGGGTGCGTCTCGACCTCGACAGCCGAGTGCTGGCCTTCACCCTCGGCATCTCGCTCGTGACCGGCGTCGTCTTCGGGCTGCTGCCGGCTCTGCGGGTGACCGGGGCGGACACGCTCACCCAGCTGCGGGGTGAAAACCGCGGCATGTCGGCCGGCAAGAAGCAGGGCCGCACCTGGAACGTCCTGGTCGCCGGCGAGTTCGCCATGGCGGGCGTCCTGCTGATCTGCGCCATGCTGCTGGTCAAGAGCTCCCAGCGGATGCAGGAGATCGATCGCGGCTACCGGGCCGAGAGCGTCCTGACCGGCCAGTTCCTGCTCGCCGGCACGTCCTACGCGAGCCCCGGGCAGCGCTTTCACTTCACCGAACGCCTGCTGGCCGGGGTGCGCGCGCTCCCCGGCGTCGTCTCGGCCGGGGTCGTGGACTACCTGCCGAGCAGCAACGACTATTTCGCAGCCGCCGGCGTGGTGGCCGATGACCGGCCGGTCGCGCCGGGTGACGAGGTGATTGCCACCCGCCAGGCGATGGACGGCGACTATATCGATGCCCTCCGCATGCGCCGGGTTGCGGGCCGCGCCTTTACCGCCGCGGAGGTATCCGCGGACAGGCCGGTGGCCATCGTCAGCGAAAACCTCGCCCGGACGCTGTGGCCCGGGCGCTCTCCCCTCGGGCATCGCCTGCGCCTTGCCGGTGGCGCCTCGGGGGAATGGCTGACGGTCGTCGGGGTGGTCGGCGATGTCCACCAGGTCTTTCAGATGGGAGGCCTCGGGTGGCCGGACCGGCAGGTCTATCTGCCCCTGATGCGGACCACCGCTCGCACGCTGACGCTGGCCGTGCGCACCGCGAGGGCTCCGGCCGCGATGGCCTCGGCGCTGCGGGCAACGGTCAGCTCGCTCGATCCCTACCTGCCGCTCTTCCACCTTCGTCCCCTG
>DATKFK010000661.1:0-6732 GCA_035544375.1 Thermoanaerobaculia bacterium | reverse complement strand
GCGTTCGCCGCCGCCAGGCTCGCTGGCGCCTGGGCCTTCTGCCGCAGCGCGGGCCGGCACCAGCACCGCCGGGGCGGCGGGCGTGCGCGCCACCTGCTGTGCGAACAGCCGGGCGAGCGAGGCGCCGTGCGGCAAGCTCGCCGCGGTGTCGTTCCACTCCACCACCAGCTGCTGCCATGCGGCGGACTCGGCGCGCCGCGGCCGCCGTGCCACGAGCTGCCGGCCGGCGGCGGGAGAGAGCAGCGGCAGGGCGTCGAGCCCCTGCTCGGGGGCCGTCAGGCCGTGCTCGAGCAGGCTCTGGTAGTGCTCGAGCAGGCGGCCGGCCGTGGCGCCGTCGAACAGGTCGGCGTCGTATTCGAGGGTGCCGGTGATGGCGGCGCCCTCCTGCTGCAGCGACAGGGTGAGCTCGAACTTGGCGGTGCCGCTATCGAGCGCCAGCGGCGTCACCACCAGGCCGGGGAGGGTGAGCTCCGGCGCCGGCTGGTTCTGGAGCGCGAAGAGCACCTGAAAGAGCGGGTTCACGTCCAGCCGGCGCTCCGGCCGCAGCAGCTCGACCAGCTTCTCGAACGGCAGGTCCTGGTGAAGATACGCGCCCAAGGTCGCTTGCCGGACCCGCTCCAGCGCCTGGCCGAAGCCGGGGTTGCCGGCGAAGCCGGCACGCAGCACCAGGGTGTTGACGAAGAAGCCGACGAGGCCCTCGATCTCGGCGCGGTTGCGGTTGGCGATGGGAAAACCGACCGTCAGGTCGGGTTGCCCGGAGTAGCGGGAGAGCAGCGCCGCCCAGGCGGTGACCAGGGTCATGAACAGCGTGGCCTGGGCGCTGCGGCCGAAGGCCAGGGCCAGGTGCGCGGTCGCGGCCGGCAGCGTGACGGCGCGCGTGGCGCCGCGCAGCCTCCGCGCCGCCGGCCGCAGCCGGTCGGTCGGCAGCTGGATCGCCTCGGGAGCGCCGGCGAGCTGCTGCTGCCAGTAGGCGAGGTGCACGGCCAGCGCCTCGCCCGGCAGGCTGCCGGCGGCGCTGCCGGGGAAGCCGCCGGCGGCGGCAGGCGCGGCGGCCAGCCAGCGGCGCTGCCAGACGGCGAAGTCGGCATACTGCACGGTCAGCGCGGGGAGGGGGTCGGGCGGACCGCCAGGCGTCAGGGCGGCGGCATAGAGCGCCGCCAGCTCGCGGGTGAGGACCGACAGCGACCAGCCGTCGCAGACGATGTGGTGCAGGGCGAGCAGCAGCACGTGCTGGCGTTCGGCGAGGCGCAGCAGCAGGAGGCGCAGCAGGGGTCCGCTTTCGAGGTCGAAGGAGCGGTGGGCCTGTTCGTCCAGCACCGCGGCGGCCAGGGAGCGAGGGCTGGCGAGGGTGCCGAGGTCGACGAGCGGCAGCCAGGCGCCGTCGGCGGTTGCGGTGGGCGGCCGGCGGGAGCGGGGCGGTGCCGGCTCTGGTGGAGCGATGCGCTGCACCGGCTGGTCGCCGTCGAGGAGGAAGGTGGTGCGCAAGGCCTCGTGACGGCGCACCAGTGTGGCGAGGGCGCGCTCCAAGGCGGCGACGTCGAGCCGGCCGGCGAGGTGCAGGGCGAGCGGCACGTTGTAGAGCGGCAGGCCGGGGCGCAGACGATCGAGCAGCCAGAGGCGCTCCTGGGCAAACGACAGCGGCGGCGGCGGCTGGCGGGGCACCGGCAGGATGGGCGGCGCGAGCGGCTGGCCGCCGCGCAGGGTCTGCTCGACGAGCTCGGCGAGGGCCGCTACGGTGGGAGCTGCGAAGGCGGCGGCCAGGGGCAGCTCGACCTCGACGGTGGAGCGCAGGCGGGAGATGAGCTGGGTGGCGAGCAGCGAGTGGCCGCCGAGCTCGAAGAAGCTGTCGTGAATGCCGACGCGATCGATCTCGAGCAGGTCGCGGAAGAGGCCGGCGAGCAGCTCTTCGATGGGGTTGCGCGGTGCGGCGGCGGCGGCGAGCGCCGTCCGGGTCTCGGGAAGTGGCAGGGCGGCGCGGTCCACCTTGCCGTTGGGGGTGAGGGGGAGCCTGGGCAGGGGCACGAAAGCCGCCGGCACCATGAAGGCCGGCAGCCGGGCGGCGAGGAAGGCGCGCAGCTCGGAGGTGGAGATCTCGGCCGGAGGCGGCGCGATGCCGTCCGGGTCGGATGGCCGCGGGCCGCGGGCGACGACGTAGGCGACGAGGCGTCTGTCGGCCGGCCGGTCCTCGCGCAGCAACACCGCGGCCTCGCGCACGGTGGGATGGGCGGCGAGGGCGGCCTCGACCTCGCCGAGCTCGATGCGGAAGCCGCGCAGCTTGACCTGGTGGTCGAAGCGGCCGAGGAACTCGAGGGCGCCGCTCGGGGTGGTGCGCACGCGGTCGCCGGTGCGGTAGAGGCGAGCGCCGGGCGGTCCGAAGGGGTCGGGGACGAAGCGCTCGGCGGTCAGCGCGGGATGGGCGAGATAGCCGCGGGCGAGGCCGTCGCCGCCGATCAGCAGCTCTCCCGGCACGCCGACGGGCAGGGGCATGAGGTCGCGGCCGGTGACGTAGAGGCGGGTGTTGGCGAGCGGCCGGCCGATGGGCACGGTGAGGGCGTCGGGGGGAACGGCGGCGACCGGCTGGTAGGTGGCGAAGGTGGTGCTTTCGGTGGGTCCATAGACGTGGAGGAGCCGTTGCGGCGGACCGGCGGCGAGCACCTCGCGCACGGCGGTGGGATCGACGGCCTCGCCGCCGAACAGGACGCAGCGCAGGGTGCGGAAGGCGTCGGGGCGTTCGCGCGCCACCTGGTTGAAGAGGGCGGTGGTGAGGAAGAGGGCGTCGACGCGGCAGGCAGCGAGGTGGGCGGCGAGCTCGCGCGGCGCCAGGGAGACGTCCCTGGGTATGAAGACGAGGCAAGCGCCGTTGAGCAGCGCGCCCCAGAGCTCGAAGGTGGCGGCGTCGAAGGAGGGGTTGGAGAGCTGGGCGATGCGCTCGCCGGGAGCGATCTGGAGATAGTTCGAGCCGCGCACGAGGCGGCTGACGGCGCGCTGGGGCACGGCGATGCCCTTGGGCCTGCCGGTCGAGCCGGAGGTGAACATCACGTAGCCGAGGTGGTCGGAGGAGGCGTCGTCGCCGCCGTGCCGGTCGGGCGCGGCGCTGGCGGCGGGCGGCGTCCGCGCCAGTTCGTCGAGCAAGACGACAGTGCCGGTGAAGGCAGGCAGGGCGCCGAGCAGCGACGGCTGGGTGACGAGGGCCTGGGCGGCGCTGTCCTCGAGCATGGCGGCCAGGCGCTCGGCGGGATAGTCGGGGTCGAGGGGGACGTAGGCGCCGCCGGCTTTGACGATGCCCAGGGTGGCGACGGCGAGGGCGGGCGAGCGCTCGGTGCAGAGACCCACCGTGACCTCCGGGCCGACGCCCAGGGTCCGCAGCCGTGCGGCGAGCCGCTCGGCGTGGTCGTCGAGCTCGGCATAGCTCAGCCAGGCGCCGCCGGGTTCGGCGCTCGCGGCGCGTTCGCCGCCGCCAGGCTCGCTGGCGCCTGGGCCTTCTGCCGCAGCGCGGGCCGGCACCAGCACCGCCGGGGCGGCGGGCGTGCGCGCCACCTGCTGTGCGAACAGCCGGGCGAGCGAGGCGCCGTGAAGGGTCCCCTCCTTCTCGTAGTGCGCGGCCCGATCGTTCCACTCCACCAGGAGCTGGTGGCGCTCGGCCGCACCGAGCAGATCGAGCTCCGCGACCGGGCTGTGTGGATCGGCCGCCGCCGCCGCCAGCAGGCGCTCAAGTTGGCTCGTCAGACGCTGGACGGTGGTCGAGTCGAACAGGTCGCGGCTGTACTCCGCGAGTCCGGCGAGACCCGCCGCCGTCTCCCTCAGTCTCAAGGTCAGGTCGAACTTCGCGGTGCCGGTCTGCTGTTCGAATGGCGACAGCGCGAGCCCCGCCAGGGCGAGGTCCCCGAGCGGCGCATTCTGCAGCTCGAGCATCACCTTGAAGAGCGGCGCGTGCGCCAGGCTGCGCTCCGGCGCCAGCTCCTCGACCAACCTCTCGAACGGCAGGTCCTGGTGCGCGTAGGCCGACAGCGTCTCGGACCGCACACGCGCCAGGTGCTCGGCAAAGCTCGGCCGCCCTGACAGGTCGGCGCGCATCACCAGGGTGTTGACGAAGAAGCCGATCAGCTCCTCTGTCTCCAAGCGATTGCGCCCGGCGATCGGCGTGCCAACCGTCATGTCCTCCTGCCCACTGAGCCGCGCCAGCAGCCCTTGCAGGCCCGCGAGCAGGGTCATGAACAGCGTCGCCCCCGACCGCCGCGCCAGTGCCGCGAGCTCGCTCGCCAGCGCCGGCGCCAGTGCCAGCTCGTGGGCCGCCCCTCGGAAGCTCTGCACCGCCGGCCGCACCCGGTCGGCCGGCAGGTCGAGCACCGGCGGCGCCCCCGCCAGCCGCTCGCGCCAGTAGGCCAGCTCCGACTCCAAGACCTCTCCCGCCATCCAGCCGCGCTGCCACACCGCGAAGTCGGCGTACTGCACCGCCAACTCCGGCAGCGGCGACGGCCTCCCCGCCGCAAAAGCTTCGTACAGCGCCGCCACCTCCCGCATCAGCACCCCGAGCGACCAGCCGTCGCCCACGATGTGGTGCAGCGTGAGCAGCACCACGTGCTCGGCGCTCCCCTTCGCGCCGCCGCCGGCGTCCACGCCGGCAGCAAGCCGCAACAGGGCGGTGCGGAACAGCGGCCCGCTGGCCAGATCGAACGGCCGCGCCGACTCCGCCGCGGCCAGCGCCCGCGCCATCTCCTCCCGGCGCTCTGCCGTCAGCCCTGACAGGTCGACCACCGGCAGGGTGAACTCCGCCGGCTGCAGAATCACCTGGCGGGCCCTCCCCTCCGCGGCCGCGAACACCGTGCGCAGCGCCTCGTGCCGCCGCACCACCTCGCCGAGCGCGCGCGCCAGCGCGCCCGCCGCGAGCGCTCCCCACGCGCGCAGCGGGATCGAGATGTTGTAGAGCGCGCTGCCAGGCTCGAGCTGATCGATGAACCAGAGGCGCTGCTGCGCGAACGAGAGCGGCAGCTCCCCGTCCCGCGCCACCGGCACGAGCGGCGGCGCCTGGAGAGCCCTGCCCTGGCCGCGCAGCGCTTCGATCTTCTGCGCCAACCCGGCGACGGAAGGCGACTCGAAAAGGGCGCGCAGCGGCAGATCGACGCCCAGCGACGACCGCACCCGCGACATCACCTGCGTCGCCAGCAGCGAGTGTCCTCCGAGATCGAAGAACCCGTCGTCCAACCCCACCCGTTCCACCCCCAGCACCTCTTGCCACAGCGCCGCCAGCACCTCCTCGACCGGCGTGCGCGCCGGACGGTACAGCGCTCCGGAGCGGCTCGCCTCCGGTGCCGGCAGCGCTGCCACGTCGAGCTTGCCATTCGCGTTGACCGGCAGCTCGGAGAGCACCACGAAAGACGCTGGCACCATGTACTCGGGCAATAGGCGTTGGAGCGCCTGGCGCAGGGACGCGACCAGGCCCGCCTCCAACCCGCCTGCCGAAGCCGGCACCAAGTAGGCCACGAGGCGCAGCTCCTCGCCCACGCCCCGCGGCACGACCGCCACGTCGCGCACCCTCGCGTCCCGAGCCAGTACCGTCTCCACCTCCCCTGTCTCGACGCGGAACCCCCGCACCTTCACCTGGCCGTCGATGCGGCCCAGCGACTCGATCCGGCCGTCCGCCAGTCGCCGTCCCAGGTCTCCCGTCCGGTAGAGACGCCCTCCGGGCTGGAGACCGTACGGGTCCGGCACCAGCTTCCAGGCCGTCAGCGCCGCATCGTTCAAGTAGCAGCGGGGCACGCACGCGCCGCCGGCGTAGAGCTCGCCGCGCACCCCGATGGGCACCGGGATGAGCCGTTCGTCCAGCAGGTGGATGCGCACGTTGGCGATCGCCCGGCCCACAGCTGGCAGCGCCGGCCACGACGCCGCGGCGCCCGAGAGGGTCAGCGCGCTGATCACGTGCGTCTCCGAAGCCCCATATTGATTCGCCAGCGTGCAGCCCGGCAGGGCCGCGAACAGCTCCCGCACCGAACGCGTCACCTTGAGCGGCTCTCCTGCCGTGATCACCTCCCGGAGCGGCGCCGGAGCCACCGCCGCGCCGCGCGACGACTCCGCCAGGTGCTTGAGCGCCGCATACGGCAGGTGCAGGCGCTCGATCCCTCGAGATGCCAGGAAATCGCCGAAAACCCCCAGGTCGCGGCGCGTCATCTCGCCGGCCACGATCAGCGTTCCCCCTGAGCACCAAGCCGAGAAGATCTCCTGGAAACTGACGCAGAAGCCGAACGTCGCGAACTGCACCGTGCGCACCGGCTCCCAGCCCGAGCTGCAGAGCTGCCAGCCGAGGAAGTTCGCAAAGGCCCGGTGCGTCACCACGATGCCCTTTGGGCGGCCCGTCGAGCCCGAGGTGTAGATCGCGTACATGGGATGGTCCGGGCACACCCCTGAGACCGGCTCCGCTTCGCTCTCGCCGGCCAGCAGATCGGCCTGCTCATCGAGGACCAGGGCGATCGCCCGGTGCCGCGGAAACTGGGCAAGCAGTGACTGATCGCAAAGCAGGACCGAAAGCCCCGCGTCCTCGACGATCGTCGCGAGACGCTCCAGCGGATAGGACGGGTCGAGCGCCACCAGCCCCCCTCCTGCTTTGAGCACCCCGAGCGCCGTCACCACCATCGACAGCGAACGGCCGACGCAGATCCCAACCAGCGCCTCCGGACCGACCCCCCGCCTGCGCAAACCGTGCGCCAAGCGGTTCGCCCGCGCGTTCAGCTCGCCGTA
>DATKFK010000660.1:0-2670 GCA_035544375.1 Thermoanaerobaculia bacterium | reverse complement strand
GCCGCCGAGCGCCAGCTGCGCCCGGGCGAATTGCTGGCGCCGCCCGAGGGGATCTACGAGGAGTTCGCCGCGCGCTTCCCCTACCCCGAGACCGAGGACCAGCTGCGCGCGATCGAGGAGACCCTGGGCGACATGGCCTCGGGGAAGCCGATGGACCGCCTCATCTGCGGCGACGTGGGCTTCGGCAAGACCGAGGTGGCGTTGCGCGCCGCCTTCATCACCGCCTTTGCCGGGGGGCAGGTCGCGGTCATCGTGCCGACGACGCTCCTCGCGCGCCAGCATTACCGCACCTTCTGCGAGCGCTTCGCCGGGCTTCCGGTGCGCGTCGCCCAACTCTCGCGCCTGGTCTCGGCGCGCGACGCGGCGGCGGTCAAGAAGGAGCTGGCGGAGGGCCGCGTCGATATCGTCGTCGGGACTCACGCGCTCCTCGGCAAAGGCCTCAAATTCCCGCATCTCGGCCTGCTCGTGGTCGACGAGGAGCAGCATTTCGGCGTCACGCAGAAGGAGCGCCTGAAGCAGCTGAAGGCCAATGTCCATGTGCTGACGCTGACCGCGACGCCGATTCCGCGCACGCTGCAGCTGGCGTTGGCCGGCGTCCGCGAGATGAGCGTCATTGCCACGCCGCCGGTCGATCGCCTCGCGGTGCGCAGCTTCGTCATGCCTTACGATCCCGTGGTTCTGCGCGAGGCGATTCTGCGCGAGCATCACCGCGGCGGCCAGATCTTCTATGTCGCGCCGCGCATCGGCGATCTCGACGATCTGAGCCGCGCGCTCAAGGAGCTCGTGCCGGAGATCAAGGTCGCGGTGGCCCATGGCCGCATGCCGGCGGCCGAGCTTGAGCGCGTCATGGGCGCCTTCGACGATGGCGGCTTCGATCTGCTGCTGTCCACCAACATCATCGAGTCCGGCCTCGACATTCCCTCGGCCAACACGCTCATCGTCCATCGCGCCGACATGTTCGGTTTGGGCCAGCTCTATCAGCTGCGCGGCCGGGTCGGGCGCAGCAAGCAGCGCGCCTACGCCTATCTGACGCTGCCGGCCGGCAAGACGCTGACGGCGACGGCGCAACGCCGGCTCGAAGTGATGCAGACGCTGGACCAGCTCGGCGCCGGCTTCACGCTGGCGAGCCACGATCTCGACATCCGCGGCGCCGGCAATCTGCTCGGCGAAGAGCAGTCGGGCCATGTCCGCGAGGTCGGTATCGAGCTCTATCAGCACATGCTGGAAGAGGCGATCGCCGCGGCGCGGAGCGGCGTCGACCAGCTCGGCGACGCCGTCGAGGAATGGACGCCGCAGATCACCATCGGCACGCCCGTCCTCATTCCCGAGAGCTATGTCGCCGATCTCAACGTGCGGCTCGGACTCTATCGCCGCATCGCCGCGCTGCTCGACCGCCGCGAGATCGACGCCTTCGCCGCCGAGCTGGTCGACCGCTTCGGCCCTTTACCGGCGGAGGTCGACAACCTGCTCGAAATCATCGCCATCAAGCGGCTGTGCCGCGACGCCGGCGTCGAGAAAGTGGAAGCCGGTCCCAAGGGCGCCGTTCTTGCCTTCCACGACAATCATTTCGCCAATCCGGCGGGGCTCGTCGCCTTCCTTCAGGAGCAGGCCGGCACCGCCAAGCTCAGGCCCGACCAGCGGCTCGTCATCATGCGCAATTGGGAAGAGACGCGCGACCGGCTGCGCGGAATCAACGCGGTGCTGCGCCGGCTCGCGGAGATCGCGGCCGCGCCGCGCGTCGAGCTGCCGCCCGCCGTCGCGGCGCCCAAACGCGGCAGCGCGCGCTGACGGCGCTGCATCGCCGGTTGGTGCGGGCACGATCACGTGAAACCGGCGGCTGTGCTTCTCGCGCCGATGGAACGGAATCGAGACGTCGGGGTTCTCGGTGCGCAGATCCTCTGCGTTACGGGGCAAATCATGCGCGCGCATCAGAGCCACAAGACTGCGTTGCTCGTCTCGACCGCCGTACTCGCGTTGCTGTTCGCGGCGCTCCCGATCTCGAACACCGGTGACACGCTGACGCTATCGAAGAAGGCCTATGCCGCCGGCGCGGGTGGTGCTGGCGGCGCCGGCGGAGCGGGCGGGGCCGGTGGTGCCGGCGGCGCTGGCGCCGGTGCGGGTGGCGCCGGTGGTGCTGGCGCCGGTGCTGGCGCCGGTGCGGGCGGCGCCGGTGGCGCCGGTGCGGGTGGTGCTGGTGGCGCTGGCGGCGGTGCCGGTGGTGGCGCCGGCGGCGGAGCCGGCGCTGGTGCGGGTGGCGCTGGTGGCGCCGGTGCGGGTGGCGCTGGCGGTGGTGGCGCTGGCGGCGGTGCCGGTGGTGGTGCCGGCGGCGGAGCCGGCGCTGGTGCAGGCGCGGGCGGTGCCGGGGCCGGCGGTGCAGGCGCCGGTGGCGGCGCTGGCGGCGGTGCGGGAGCGGGCGCTGGTGGTGGCGCCGGAGCCGGCGGTGCCGGAGCAGGCGCTGGTGGTGGCGCCGGAGCCGGCGGTGCCGGAGCAGGTGCTGGCGGCGGAGCCGGAGCGGGAGCTGGCGGTGCCGGAGCAGGTGCTGGCGGCGGCGCCGGAGCTGGCGGCGCCGGAGCAGGCGCGGGCGGCGGAGCCGGAGCCGGCGGTGCCGGAGCAGGCGCTGGCGGCGGTGCGGGAGCGGGCGCTGGTGGTGGCGCCGGAGCCGGAGCCGGA
>DATKFK010000659.1:0-13399 GCA_035544375.1 Thermoanaerobaculia bacterium | reverse complement strand
CGCCGGCTTGGCGGCGTCGGTCTTGGCGGCGACAGCCTTGCTTGCCGGGGACGGCGCCGGCGCCTTGGCGCTGCGCGCGTCGTCGCCGGGGTTCACCTGGATGATCGCCATCATGCCGTTGTCCTCGTGACCGAGGATGTGGCAGTGGTAGACGAAATCGCCGATGTCCGGGCCGCGGAAGTCCATGCGCACCTTGACGCTCGGATAGGGCCCGGTGCCGGTCCAGTAGGGAACCTGGATCATGTCGAGGTACTGCCCGTTCGCGACCGGCACGCCGTTCTGCTCGAGCTGGAGGAAGTGGATCTGGTGCATGTGGAACTCATGGTTCTCGCCCGTCCGGTTCTGGATGGTCCAGTCTTCGACCGAGCCCTGGGTGGTCACGATCGCCGGCGGGTTGGAGGCCGAGAACAGGGTCGGGGTCGCGCCATCGACGGTGATGAAGAAGTTGGTCGGGCTCAGCGGATTGTTGGGGTCCGAGAGGACCTCCGAGAAGTAGAGCGTGCGGTTCGCCGTCGGATTCTCGTCGGCGAGGCCCGCGAAGCGCTGCTTGCCGGGCGGGCCCGAGACCGCGGGCACGGTCCGCAGCTTTGGCCTGTCGCCGCCGCCGCCGAGCTGGATCACGCCGATGGGGCGCTGCGGATCGGTGTCGCCGATGGGACCGGTATCGATGTTCAAAGTGAGGAAGGTCGCATTCTTGACGTTCGGTCCGGGCGCGGTGACGATGAACTCGGCACGCGCGGCCGTGGCGAGCAAGATGTCGGTTTTCGTGAATGACTTGCCCCGGCCCGTGCCGTCCTGAGAGCCCACCGGCACGCCGTCGAGGCCGATGATCTGCAGCGGCTGCGGCACTCCGTCGTACTGCACCTGCAGGTCGAGGATGGTGTCGGCGGTGGCGTTCACGACCCGCCAGAACTGCTTCTCTCCACGGTTCATCGGGATGACGGCGGGAGTGTAGGCCGGGTAGGGGATCGGGATGAAGTTGACCGAGATGTCCCAGGAAGGCACGGCGCCGCCCGGCGTCGGGCTGCCGGGAACCGGGTTGTCGCGGATCACCATCACCCGCTCGCGCAGGCCGGCGACCGCCGGGTTCACGTTCTCGATGCCTTCGACGATGATCGCCCCGGAGGCCCCTCCCTGCACCGCGGCCTCGGCGATGCCGTGGACGTGGGGGTGATACCAGTAGAGGCCGGGAGGCTCGTCGGACGGAAACTGCACCCGGTACTGAAAGGATTCTCCGGCGTTCACCAGGGTCTTGATGACTTCGTCCGAATGGCAAACGGGCGAGGTGTTGGTCCCGTGGTAGTGGATGTTCACCGAGGTGCTGGTCATGGCCAGGGCGCCGCAGGCGTCGCCAGGCGACCCGGACATGGTCATCATCGGCATCGCGTGCGCCCGGTGCGGCGCTGCGGAAGCCGATAAACCGTTCTTGAAATTGATCACCAGGAGGTCGCCGGGGTGAACGTGCAGAGTGGGGTTCTGCGTGCCGTCGTCGGTGACGAAGCAAAAGAGGTTGGTGCCGTTCTGATCGACCCGCGTCAGGTAGGTGAAGTTGACGCTGAGAACGCCGTTCTGGCTGAAGAGGTCCGGCGGCGCGGCCAGCGTGCTGCCGGCCGGCAAGCGCGGGCACGGCTGTGCCGGCTGGGCAAGCGCCCAGGCCGGAAGCAGGAGGCCCGCCGCGAACAGCGAAAGCCGTTTCATGTTCATATTGAACGCCATCTTTGTGCCCTCCGTTGAAAGCGCCGAGTGGCGGCGAACCGCCGGTTGGCCGCGGCCCGGGGCCGGCCGGGAATTGGTTCCGGCCGGCCCGGGAGAGAACGCTACAGGGAGTTGAGGAAGGTGATGAGCTGGTTCTTCTGCGTGGTGCTCAGGTAGATGTAGTTGTTGATGACCGGGTTGGCCTGGCCGAAGTGGTTCAGGATGGCGTCGTTGCGCAGCAGGCTCTCGCCGTCGTGCATCAGGCGGTTGCGCGTGCGCAGGCCCCACAGCGGCGCTGTCCGCATCTTGGTCAGCGTCACCTGGCCGCCGTTCTGGACGATGAAGTCGCCGGTCCCGACGTCATGCAGCATGAAATCGCTGTAGGGATGGATGTTCACGTTGCCGAGCGCCGCGGGGACGATGAACTGGCCGCCGTTGAACGAGGTGCCCGCCGGCGCCGTGGTCAGCGTCGTCACGTGACAGATGTTGCAACCGATCTGGGTGAACAGAGTCGCGCCCGCCTTGGCGTCCGAGGTCGCCGCCAGCACCGTGTCGCGCGGCGGCACCTTGAGCGACCGCATGAAGCGGGTGAAGGAGCCGATGTCGGCCCCGAAGGGATCGGACTGGGTGGCCGGGTCCTGCATGGCGGGAACGCCGTTCTGGGTGTTGAGGTAGGTGACGTCGGTGCCGTTGGAGGTGTTCTCGGTGGGGTTGAGCGGGTTGGTGATCCCCATCTCGTTCAGGTAGGCGTCCGACGCGAACGAGAGCAGGCTGGCGTGCTGGTCCTTCCAGCCGAAGCGGCCGATGCGCGTGACGCCGGACGCCTCGAGCACCGGCACGAGGATGGTGGTGCCGCGGAAGCTGGAGCCCTGCTGCGACTGGATGGTGGTGAAAACGCTGTCGGGGAGCGCCTCGACGAAGCCGTCGCCGGCGATGTTGAGGCTGGTGCGGAAGGTCGCCACGTTGTCGGTGCCCAGGGCGCGCACCTGGATCGAGGGGTCGATGGCGCGGGAGAAGATCAACGAGCCGCCGGGATGGGGGGTGAAGTTGTTGTTGTTGTCGAGCGTGCCGGCCCGCAGCTCGGTGATCTGGCTGATGGTGCCGCTCACCGGGTTCTGATGGCACTCGCGGCAGGACTGGGCGTTGTAGTTGGGGCCCAGGCCGTCGGAGATCTGCTCGATCTCGTCGAACTTGGCGCGGTCCGCGTCCATGTTGGCCTGCACTTCGAAGCCGTTGGTCAGGTTGTCGAAGCCGGCCGGCGCCTCGGTGGCGGTCACGGCGTAGAGCACCGGGACCGCCAGGAGCATCGAGAGCACCAGGCCGCGCGCCACGCGGCGCCTTCTGCTCGCCTGCTTTCTCTTCATGGTTCCACTCCTCCTGGTTTGGGCAGACCATGGCAGGAGACGCGGCAGCCCCGGCCCTCGCCGGCGCGAGCCCGGATCGCGAAGACGGCAAAGCCCTCCCCACCCTGCCGCGCTGCGGATCGCGACGGCACCTTGCGCCGAAGGGGGCCTTCGTACCGCCAGGCCGCGCACTGCGCGCCGCCCGGCTTGCTGTAACGTCGAATGAGACAGGTCGCCCTTACAAGGATAGGTGTGGCGAGCCGAGAAAAGCGCGCCGCCACCCAGGTGACAAGTGAAAAGTTACGGCCTGGCGCCGGAGGCGTGGTCGCGTTCGAGCTGGGCGCGCTCGCTGGCGAGGTCGACCTTGACGATGTCCGGACGGAAGAACAGGGCGAGCGTCCAGTCGGCGACGATGCGCACGCGCCGGCTGAAACGGGGCATCTGGAAAAGGTAGTAGGTGCGGCGGGCCCACCAGGCGAGGAAGCCGCGCAGCGGCACTCCGACGACCGAGCCCAGCCCCCGGGCGTGGCCCAGCGAGGCCATGATCCCCAGGGTCTGGTAGACGAACGGGCGCGGCGCCTCGCCGTCCAGGACCGCGGCGACGTTGCGCGCCAGCTGCCTGGCCTCGCGGATCGCGTGCTGCGCGAGGTAGGGATAGGGATTGCCGGCCGGGTCCGGAATCCGCGCGCAGTCGCCCAGGGCCCAGACCTCGGGACGGTCCCGGCAGCGCATCGCGGCGTCCACCAGCAGGTGCCCATGGCGGTCCCTGGCCAGCGGCAGCTCGGCGGTCAGAGGATGCGGCGCGATGCCGGCGGCGACCACGATCGTGCCGGCCTCGAGGGTCTCGCCGTCGAGGTGGACCTTGCCCGGCTCGATGGCGCGCACCGGGGCGTCGACGCGGATGGCGGCGCCCTGCCTGCCGCCGAGCACCCTGGCGGCGTAGCGGGCGAACCGTTCGTCGACCTCGGGCAGGATGCGGGCGGTGGCCTGCAGGAGATGGCAGCGGACCTCGGCACGCCGCACCCGCGGGTAGTAGCGGACGATCTCGTCGGCGAAGGCGGTCAGCTCGCCGAACAGCTCCACGCCGACCAGGCCGCCGCCCACCACCACGAAGTTGAGCAGCCGGCGCTTGCGCTCGGGGTCGAGCTCCACGTCGGCGCGCTCGAAACGCTCGATCACATGGTCCCGCAGCAGCATGGCGTCGGCCAGGGTCTTGAAGGTGAAGGCCGCGGCGGAGCCGGGGATCAGGTCCAGGTTGGTATGGGCGCCCAGGGCGAGGACGAGGTGGTCGTAGGCCAGCTCGTAGGCGTCGCCTTCGGCCGGCGCCGCCAGGACGGTGCGGCGCTCGAGGTCCACCGCCCGCACGGTCGCCTCGACGAAACGCGCCCGGCGCAGGAAGTCGCGCACCGGCAGCGAGCAGTGCCGCAGCTCGAGCGTCCCCGAGAAGGCCTCGAACAGCAGCGGCGTCATCAGGAAGAAGTTGTCGCGGCAGACCAGCACGATCTCGACGCCGGGGCGCCGGGCGCAGCGCCGCTCGAGGTGGCGGGCGGTCCAGATGCCGCCGAACCCGCCGCCCAAAACCACGATGCGGGTGCGCCGCGCGCCGCCCGCATCGGCCGGGCCGGCGGCGGCTGCTGCCGGCACTAAAGCCCCGTGCCGGTGCCCTTGTGCGGCGGCGGCTGGCCGTGCGGCGGCCGCGACGAGCCCTGGGAGCCGGGGTGCTGCCCCGGGGGCGGCGTGCCGCTGCCGCCGGTGTGGCGGGGCGGCGGCGGGTGAGGCGTGCCGGCCGAGGTCTGACCGTGGCCGCCGCTCGTCTGGCCCTGGTAGCCGGTGCCGGTTGCGCGGCGCGTCGTGGACCGGTTGTGGCTGCCGGCCGTGCCGGTGCCGGTCGCGCCGGCGGCGCTCGCGGCGCCGGTCGTGCCCGTCGTGCGATAGCGCCCGGTGCCGGTGGACCGCGTTTGCCCCGTCGTGCTGGTGCCGGCGGTGCCGGTGGTGCCGCGGCCGTGACGGCCGCCGGTGCCGGTCGCGGCTGTCCCCGCCAACCCGGTGGTGCCCGTCGTCCGGACCGTCCTGGTCGAGCGTGTCGTGGCGCTGGTCCCCGTCGTTCGGGAGCCGGTCGTGCCGGTCGTTCGTGCCGACGTGGCCGACCGGCTCGTCGCGCTCGTGCCGGCCGTCCCCGTCGTTCGGCTGCCGGCCGTCCCGGTCGTCCTGGCGCCGGCCATGGCCCTGGCGCCGGCCACGGCACCGGCGCCGGCCACGGCCCCGGCCACGGCGAGCGTGCCGGCCCTGCGGCCGGTGAAGCTCTCGACCCTGGTCGCCCGCGCCGCGCTGGCCACCACCGGCGGCTGGTAGAGGCCGACCTGGCTCGCCGTGCTGACGCGCGGCACCGGGCGGCCGGTGGCCTGCTGGACGGCCTGGACGCTGACCCCGTTGTTGACCACGCGGTTGTTGACCACCGTGTAGTTGGTGATGTTGGTGGTGTTCCTGATGATCGTCGTGTTCTGCGCAGGCGCGACGATGACCGTGGACAGGCGCGGGTTCAGGATGGCGCCGACGCCGACGAAGGAGTAGTAGGAGGGGGCGATGGCCACGTCGAGGTTGATGCCGCCGAACGCCACGCCGACGCCGGCGACGAAGCCGACCGCCGGCGGCAGCGCTGCCCAGCCGACGTAGCCGCCGCCGTGCCGCCAGGCCACCCAGGCCGGCGCCCACACCGTTCCCGGCACCCAGCCCCAGCCGAAACCGTCCTCGTGGTACCAGCGGCCATAGTGGAACGGCGCCCATCCCCAGGACTCGTCGGCGACCCAGGCCCAGCCCTGGTCGGTGTAGACCCAGTGCCCGGTGGTGTAGGGCCGCCAGCCGGCCGCGACTTCGGGAACCCAGACGTCGCCATAGCCTTCGCGCGCCACCCACCGCCCGTAGGGCGAGAGCTGCTCGTGGAAGTAGCTGAGGCTCGCCTGTCCCGGGTCGCCGGTGCCGGTGTCGGCGGCCGGCGGGCAGGGGCAGTCGGAGGACTGGGAGCGGGCGGCGCCGGTCGCGACGCAGGTCGCGGCCAGCAGCAGCGCGGCGATTCTCGAGGCTTTCATGGCTCGTCTCCGTCGATCGGAAGGTGGCGTCCGCTGGCGGCGCCAGCCGGTTTGTCTGACCTGATGATGTCGCCCTAAGCAGACCGAAGAGCGTGGGCAAAGTCAAGGGCCGCGGGCAGGGCTTGCCTTGGCGCGTCGCGGCCTGGCGGTCTCGGCGTGACGGCGCCTATTGCCGCGGCGGCCGCGGCGGCGGCGGCAGGACCTCGTAGATCCGGCTGACGCCGTCGTCGAAGCGGAGCGCGAAGAAGCCGGGCACCGATGCGGCCCAGGTCTGCTCGGGCAGGCTCGGATATCCCGGGAGGTGGCTGACCAGCAGCCAGCGCGCCCCGGACTGCTGCAGGTTGGCGAACCAGGCCCAGGGCGACAGGTCGACGCGCGGGTTGCAGCGGGCATAGGCGGCGGCGTTCGCGTGGTTGGCGGCGTTGACGTTGACGTAGACCAGGCGGCGCTCGAGGAAGGGGCCCATCGCCGGATAGATGAAGTACAGGGAGGGCGAGGACGCCACCGCCACGGTGCCGCCGTCGCCGTGGCCGTCGAGCCAGGCGAACCCGGGAGCGTAGAGCGGCACCAGGGTGGTGTGGATGCTCCACTCCTTCTGGAAGGCCCGGCCGCGGTCTGCCATGCGGAAGCGGGCCAGGGGCGCCGCACCGGCCAGGACCAGCGCCAGCGCGGCGGCCGCGACCCCGCCGGCATGCCGCCTGGCGAGGCCCCGCAGCCGCGGCGAAAAGGCCAGCGCCACGAGGACCAGGTCGAGGAAGGCGATGGCGATGCGCACGCCGCGCGGCATCTCGGTGTGGAGCTGCAGCAGCGACTGGGCGGCGAGGGCGAGGGCCAGCGCCTCGAGCCACGCGGCGGAGATGGCGCAGCGCTCGGCGATGGCGGTGCCGCCGGCGAACAGCAGGCCGATCGCCGGGACCAGGTAGCGCACGTTGGCGAAGATCTCGCCGCCATAGGCGTCGGGCACGGCGACCCAGAACGCCAGCTCGAAGGCGACCTGGCTGGCCGCGACGAGGCCCTCCCGCCGGTGCGCGCGCGGCACCGCGAACGCCAGCAGCGGCGCGAGCAGCAGCAGCAGCAAGGCGGGAGGTCCGATCCCCAGCTCCATCGATTCCGGCTTGGCGATGCCCAGCACCGCGTCCACGGCCTGCAGCGGCAGCTCCGGCGGCCCACCTGGCGCCAGCAACGACTTGGGGCGCGGGAGCAGGGGCACCACGCCGCCGGCCGAGGGGCCCGGCAGGCCCTGGGGGCTCTCGCAGACCAGGGCGAGCGGACCCGCGCCCATGGCGATGTTGCGGAGGTAGAAATAGCTGCCGAAGCCGGCGGCCAGCGCCGCCGCCAGCAGGACGTGGGCGAAACGCCGGGCGCGGCTGCCGGGCGCGAGCGCCACCAGGGCCACGGCCAGCAGCGCGCCATAGGGAGCGCCCAGCACCTTGGCGCCCGCGGCGAGACCGAGTCCGACGCCGGCGAGCGCCGCGGCCCAGGCGCGCGGCTGCCGCAGCCAGAGGCAGCCGAAGAAGCCGGCGGCCAGAAGCGCCGACGCGAGGAAGACGTCGACGTACTGGCTGGCCGCATAGCGCGCCACGGTCGGCGTCAGCAACACCAGGAACGCGGCAAGCGGCCACCACCGCCGCGCGCCGAGCTGCCTGGCGATGCCGCCGGTGGCGAGCGCGAGCAGCAGGCAGTGGGGGAAGAACGCCAGGTTGGCATAGAGCTCGCCGTGCGCGGGCGCCATCCACCACCACAACCAGAGCGAGCCGTTGGCGGGCACGAAGCCGTAGTAATTGACCGGGTGATAGCCGAAGACCGGCCGCAGGCTGCCGTTCTGCACCCAGCTCGCGGTCAGCAGCAGGTGATACATCAGGCCGTCCCACGAGAGCGGCGGCCGCAGCAGCCCGCGCATGGCTTCGGTGCCGAACACCGACAGGGTGACGATGGCGAGCGCCGGATGCTCCCGCAACCGCGACCAGGCGCGCCCGGCAACCTGCGCCAGCGGCCGGCGCAGGTCCTCGGGGGCGAGCTGGCCGGGCCAGCGCAGCAGCGCCACCACCACCAGCAGCTGCAGCGCCAGCGCCCACGGCAGGAAGAGGCGGCCGGCGGCACCCAGCACGAGCGCGATGGCGACCGCGTCGGCGGTCGCCGCCAGCAGCGCCGCGGTCGCGAGGGCCAGGGGGTCGGCGGCGAGGACGCTCGCCGGCAGCAGGCGCAGCGCGACCAGGTAGCCGCCCAGCAGGACGCCGCCCAAAGCGAGCAACGTCAGCGCGGTGCCGATGACGGCGATCAGGATCACGGCAGCACCTCGAAAACCGTGCTGGCGCCGTCCGTGTAGCGCTGGACGAAGCGGTCGGGGCGGGCGGCGGCCCAGTACGCCTCGGCCGGAAGGGGGAATCGCGGGAACGTGTCGATCAGCAGCCAGCGGACGCCGGCGGCCGCGAGGTTGTGGAGCCACGCCTCCGGGTCGGGGTCCACGCGCGGGTTGCAGCCGGGATAGCGGAGGGCCTCGCGGTAGTTGGCGCGGTTGACGTTGATGTACAGGGCCCGGCGCTGCAGGAAGGCTCCCATGGCCGGGTAGACGAAGTAAGTGCCGGGCGCGCCCACCACGGCGACGGTGCCGGCGCCGCCGTGCGCGTCGAGCCAGCCCCAGCCGCCGGCGAAGAAGTGCGCCGCCGAGTCGTGGGCCGTCCACTCGGAGTCCAGGGCCCGCTGCCGGTCGGCGGCGCGGAAACGGGCGAGCCGCGGCGCGCCGAGCAGGGCGAGCAGGAGCGCGGCCGCGGCGAGCGCTCCCGCCCGCCGGCGCACCAGGGCGCGCAGGCCGGCCGAGAGGCCCAGGCAGACGGCCGCCAGGTCGACGACGGCCATCGTCAACCGCGCCTCGCGCGGCATCTCGGCGTGCAGCTGCAAGAAGCTCTGGCAGGACAGCGCCAGCACGATGCCGCGCAGCCAGGCGTCGCCGAGCCCACGTTGCTCGGCGATGGCGACCGCGCCCGCCCAGGCCAGGCCGATGGCCGGGACCAGGTAGCGGACGTTGGCGAAGATGTGCAGGTTGGCGGCGAAGGGCACCACCATCCAGAACAGCAGCTCGAAGCCGACCTGGCTGACCGCCACCAGCGCCACGCGGCGCCGCTCCGCGGCGACGGCGAACGGCAGGGCCAGGACGGCCAGGAGCAGGACGAACGCCGGCGGTCCGATCCCGAGCTCGACCGACTGCGGCCGCGTGATGCCCAGGAAGGCGTCGAGGAGCTGCCGGTGGCCGAACGTCGACCACTTGTCGGCGAGGGAGTCGCGCCGCGGCAGGGCTGGGAGGAGGCGGTATCCCGCGCTGGCCGGCGTCCGGGCTGCCGCCGGTGGCGGCGTCCGGGTTGTCGGCGCGGGCGCCGCGCCCGGCGCCGGCGAGGGAGTGAACTGCCCGCCGGCCGGCGGCGCGCTCGGCGTGCCGGGCGCGGCGGCGTTGCCCTCCCGGCCCTCGCAGATCAGGGCGAGCGGGCCGGCGCCCAGGGCCATGTTGCGCGCGTAGAAGAAGCTGCCCAGGGCGGCCGCCGCCAGCAGGGCCGCGGCGAGCTGCGGCAGGCGCGTACGGAGCCAACCCCCGGGGGTGTGCGGGCCCCCGGGAGCGAGCGCCACCGCCGCCGCGGCCAGCGCCACCGCGTAGGGCACGCCGAGGAGCTTGGCGCCGCACGCCAGGCCGCAGCCGGCTCCCGCCAGCACCGCGTCCGCGAGGCGTGGACGCTCCATCCAGCGGACCAGGAAGAAGCCGCCTCCGAGCAGCACGGCGGCCAGGAAGACGTCGACGTACTGGGTGGCGGCGAAGCGCACCACGACGGGCGTCAGCAGCACCGCGAGCGCCGCCAGTGGCCAGTGCCGGCGCGCTCCCAGCTGGCGCGCCAGGCCGCCCACCGCCAGGCCCAGCAGCACCCAGTGGGGCAGCGCGCCCAGGTTGACGTAGAGCTCGCTGTGCGAGGGCGCCATCCACCACCAGAACCAGATCGAGCCATTGGCCGGCACGTAGCCGTAGTCGTTGATCGGATAGGCGCCGAAGACCGGCGCGAGATCGTGCCGCTGCAGCCAGGTCGCGGTGAGCAGCAGGTGATACATGAGGCTGTCCCAGGAGAGCGGCGGCCGCAGCAGCCCGCGCAGCGCCTCGCTGCCCACCGCGTGGAGGGCGAGGATGCCGAGGGCGGGATGGGACCGCAGCCGCTCCCAGGTGCGCCGGGCGAGGAGACGCGCCGGCTGCCACGGATCGGCGCCGGCGGTACGGTGGGGCCACCCGAGCAGCGCGACGAGCACGGTCTGCGCGGCGAGCGCCCATTCGAGCCGCAGCCACCCGCAGATGCCGAGAGCCAGGCCGATGCCGACCGCTTCGGCGGTTGCCGCCAGCAGCGCGGCGATCCCCAGCGCCAGCGCGTCGCGCCGCGCCTCCTCGCCCATCAGGCGCAGCGCCAGCAGGTAGCCGCCCACCGCCAGCAGCGTCAGCGCCAGCAGCGTCAGGGCAAGCCCCAGGACGATGAAAACCATGCGGAGGGGATTGATAGCACAGGGCCCCGACGCCGGCCAATTGCGGCCGCCGCGCGCTATATGATCGCGGCCGCTCGCTGGCGAACGCGTGTGAGGTGCTGCCATTGAGATGGAGCTACGATGCCGGTGCGGCGCCGAGCCTGTGGCGCAGCGCCCGGCAGGCGCTGGCGGAAAACGGGGTCCTCTACGTCGCGCGGGTGGCGGCGCTGTGGGCGTCCTTCCCGCTGTGGGGGCTCTATTTCAGGGCCTTTCCGCGCGGCTTCGCTTTCCAGGCGGCGCGCTATCCTTATTTCCTTCGCGGCTACAACCTCACCTGGAGCAACGAACGCGCGGTCGAGGTGCCGATCGTCTGGGCCGAGGTGCAGGCGCATCGCGGCGGGCGGGTGCTCGAGGTCGGCAACGTCCTGTCGCACTACTTCGCGATCGACCACGAGGTGATCGACAAGTTCGAGCGGGGGCCGGCGGTCCGCAACGAGGACGTGGCGAGCTTCCGCTCACCGCACCGCTACGACCTGATCGTCAGCATCTCGACCCTGGAGCACGTCGGCTGGGACGAGGAGCCGCGCGATCCGGGCAAGATCCCGCGGGCGCTGGCCAACCTGCGCGCCCACCTGGCGCCGGGCGGGCGCCTGGTGGCGACCCTGGCGGTGGGTTACAACCCCGTCCTCGACGGCCTGCTCGCCGCGGACGCGCTGCCGTTCACCCGCTGTCACTACATGCGCCGCCGCGGGCTCACCGCCTGGAGCGAGGCCGACTGGCCGGCGGTCGCGGGCTCCTCCTACGGCAGGCGATGGCCCGGCGCGGCGGGCCTGGCCATCGGGGTCGTCGAAGGTTGAACGTCAGCGTCCGGAATCGGCACGGCTGAGCCGCGACGCCAGGTCGCCGCAGATCGTCTCGATCCGCGCGGCGATCGCCTCCCAGTCATACTCCGCGGCGCGGGCCTCGGCGTTGGCGCCGAGGCGCCGGCGCTCGGCCTCGCCCGCCGGCGCCAGCAGGGCCGCGAGCGCCGCGGCCAGGGCGCCCGGGTCGGGGGCCGCGGCGACTCCTTCCACGCCGTCGCGCACCAGCTCGCCGACGGCGCTCTCGGGCGAGCCGCAGAAGACCACCGGCAGGCCGGCGGCCATGGCTTCGAGCGGGAAGAGGCCGAACCCCTCGCGCGCCGACGGCTGCACGGCGAGGCGGGCGCGGCCGAGCTCGCGCCAGACCTCCTCGCTGCTCTTGACGTGGCCGCGAAAGACGACGCGGCCGGCGATCCCCAGCTCGGCCGCCAGCGACTCGAGACGCGGTCGGTCGGGGCCCTCGCCGAAAACCGTCAACAGGGGTTCCTGCCCGCTTTCATCGCGTGCATTGCGCGCTGGCAGCGCGGTGTCGTGCGCCAGGATCTGCACGGCGCGCAGCAGCAGGTCCAGGCGCTTGTGCTCGAGCAGCCGGCCGGCGTAGATCAGCGGCGGCCCGTCCGCTGCGCGCGCAGCGGCCGCGTGCGCCCCGGTTGCGCGCACCTCCGCCGTTGTCCCTGCGGCGGCCCCGGCGGCGGCCCCGGCGGCCGTTCCGACGGCGGCCCCGGCGGCGGCCCGCACCCGCTCGACCGCGATGCCGCAGGGCACCACGTCGACCAGGCCGGCCTGGCCCCCGCGCCGCCCGCGCGGTCCGCTCCCCCAGCGCGCCGCCGCCAGGCGGCCACGGGTGAGCTCGCTGGTGGCGGTCACCGCGGTGCCCAGCTGCGAGGTCAGCCACTCGACGAAACGGTAGGCGGGCGCCCGCCAGCGTCCGACGTAGCCGCGCCAGTACCCGCCCCAGTGCTCGTACCAGGTGACCAGCAGCGGTTTTCTGGCGGCGGCGCACTTCCAGGCGAGCGGCAGCAGGTGGACGTAGGGCATGTTGGGCGTCTCGACGGCGTCGTAGGGCGTCACGTCGAGGCGGCGCAGGGCCGCGGCGAAGCGCAGCGCCTGGCGGGTGCTGCGCTTGCCGGCGCGGTTGTAGATCTGCCCCAGCTCGCCCAGCGACAGGATGTGGAGGTTCTCGATCGTCGAGGCGAGGCTGCCGCAGAAGCCGGCCAGCGTCACCTGGTGCCCGCGGCGGCAGAGCGCCGCCGCCAGCTCGTAGTTGCGGTGCTCCACGCCGCCGATGAAGTCGGGGTAGACCGTCTCGTAGACGATCAGCAGCTTCATGCGCCGGCCCTCGGGCGGGCGGCGGCCTGCCCGGCGGGCCGCGCGGCGGCGGCGCCATCCGGGGTGCCGCGACCGGCCGCCGGCAGCACCTCGTAGACGCGGTTGGTCGCGTCGGCGAAGCGCTGCGCGAAGGTCTCCGGATGCGCGCGCGCCCAGCCGTCCTCCATGGGGAACGGGTAGGGAGGAGTGCGGGTCAGGTCCAGCCAGCGCACGCCGGCCTGGCGCAGGTTGGCGATCCAGGCGCCGGCCGCCGGCTGCATCCGCGGCTGGCAGAGCGGGTAGTGCGCCGCCTCGTCGAGATTGGCGGCGTTGACGTTGACGTAGAGCGCGCGGCGTTCGAGGCGGGGTCCCATGGCCGGATAGATGAAAAAGGTGTCGGGCGAGTTGACCACCGCCACCGTGCCGCTGCCGCCGTGCCGCGCGAGCCAGTCCCAGCCGGGGGCGTAGAGGTTGATGTTGATGCCGTGCGCCGTGTACTCGTTCATGAACGCCCGCGTGCGGTCGGCCGTCCGGTAGCGCGCCAGCCAGGGCACCGCCGAGAGCATGGCGAGCGCCGCCAGCGCCGCCAGCAGCGCCGCGCCGGCCCGTGCCGCGGCGC